>JANOOS010000271.1:0-6662 GCA_031421455.1 Nitrospira sp. | reverse complement strand
CCGTCATCCTCTTGAAATAATGGATCAATTTCAGACTCAACTGGATGGAGCCGCAAGAGATGTGCGGCAAAACTATGCAGGGTACCGATCTGGGCTTTTTCAATCTGCTCAAGCGCAGCCCTGGCCCTATCGCCGATCTGTTCAGCCGAGAGATGATAGCGAGTCCGAAAGATGGAGATCAGATCATCGGTCTGCTCGGTCAAACGAAGGAGTTGCTCGCGCAGCCGCTTCTTCATTTCAGTCGCAGCCTTATTGGTGAAGGTCAGGGCCACAATCTCCGTGATGGCCAAGGGGCTTGGCTCTCTCAAAAGAAGGTTGAGGATGCGATTGACAAGAATCGTGGTCTTGCCAGTCCCGGCTCCCGCCATCACCACGACATTGCTGTCCCAGGTCGTCTCTGCCAGGAGCCGACCCTGGGAATCCGAGAGTGTCAGGAGATCACTCATCGCTGACCTTTTGCTTTCTCAACTTGCGCAAGACACGGGCTTGAGACGATTGGTGCGAGCGCCACCCGACCATATCGTCGTGGCGGCGGCAGGCGGCGGAAAATTCGCAGTAGTCGCAATAGCCATCGGGAAGAATAAAAAACTCTCTCCTCGCGATGCCTTCAACTAATGCGGAGAGCGTCTGCCGGATCATGTCACCGGTATGGCCGGTCCAGAGGCCTGCGTCAAACGTTGAACGAGAGACAGGCTGCTTCCACTGTGGGGCCAGAAAGAGCAATTGGACATCGGTTACTGCGGGAAGCGAGGGTAGAGTCATCCTGGCATAGAGCGGCGGTTGCAGTCGCAATCCGCGCACGGCCGACAATGCCAGGTTGCGGTCCACGGCGCTGATCTCATTACCCTGCTTAAATTTATAGTCCACGATACGGACCGCTGCGGGATCAGCTCGGTAATCGACACGATCCAGGGTGCCATGAATCTTCAGGGAGCCGGACAATGAGTCGGACTCCAGTGGGACAACGCCTTGGACGGACGCTTCAAAGGCGACAGGACGGAATCCAGTTGCGAGATACTCTACCTGGTCCGACGCGACAGCAGCGGTCACCAACTCGGTCACCTGTTCACGCGCCAGCGTCCAGAGCAGGGCATGCCCGGTTCCCTGACTTGCCGCATGGGTGGCAAAGGTCTCGGTCACTGCCTCGTGCACCGTAGATCGCACCGTAGCCTCGGCCAGCGAGCTATCAGGCCATTGAAGTGAGACCAACTGTTCATAGCTCAATCGAAGCGACGCATGCACAAGAGTTCCGATCGTTAAGGGAGGCAGGTGGTCCTGCTGCAGCCGTCGTACCGGCTCCAATCGAAGAACTTTTTCCGCAAAGTACTGAAAGGGACAAGTCGCATACCGTTCCAATGCGGTCGGTGAAAAACTCCGATCGGTGACAGCCGGTGACTCAGACGCCTCTATGCCGACCATGCCGTCGAAGGGGCCCAGCTCAGGAGATTCTCGTTCAATGGTTTTCAGTGTTACGAGCCCCTGTTCAAAGAGTGGCCGGTCTCGCCCTATTGCATCGAACACCGGTAGCGCATCGTGTCCTTGCAGCAGGCAACCCAAAGCCAATTCCTCGGCGGGCAACCGGTCTTGAATTGAGGGCTGTTTGCTGATCCGCTGAGTCAGCCGTCGAGAGACTGACTCTTCCAGCTTTCCGACGAATCGTGGATCGCACATCGCGATAGCGACAAAACCGGACGGCGCCATGACCCGCCCTGTTTCGTCTGCTCGCTGGTACGAGAGATACAGCCGATTGGTTGCCGACCGGCTGAGGAGCTCAAACAAGAGCCGCTCTTCTTCATGTCCCGCTAATTTCTCATCGATCTTGTAGCCCAGGGTCGATTCCAGCACGCTTCGTTGCCGGTCACGAAGAAAGGGGTCTTCCCGCACGTATCGTGGGAACACCTTCTCGTTCATGCCAAGCACAAAGAACGCGCGAAATGTCCTGCCTCGAGCCGTCATGACATCCAGCACCTGAACGCCCTGGTGCCGTCCGTCTTCTATGGGGATGCTCGTTTCATCCAAAACCCGCTGAAGCAATTGGACCCACTCCTCCCACGAGAGATCTCCTCCGAGCGGGTCCAATTCCTGAAGTCGGTCCAGAGCAGATCGGATCAGCAAGCCAACCTCAGTGAGAGTGGTCGGCTCGGCTGATGTTCCGTCGAATAGGTCCGGCACGTGAATATGGGATTTCACCAGGGTGAGAAATGCATCGGTCAAGGCTCCAATCGATCCTTGAGCTGGAAGTGCCCGGCAGTCATGGATCAGTTGCGACACGATGTCCCACAAGTATGTGAGCTGAGTCGCCTCGAATGTTCCGGCCGTTGTCTCATCGTCTTCGTCAGATCCTGTCTCTGCATCGCGTAGAATCGACAAACTGGCCGGCGAACCCAAACGCTTCCATTCCACCTCTCCCTTCGTAATACCCAAGGTGTAGACCAGCGAACGCCAGATGTCGGGCCGGAAATTCGTGTTGGAGGAGTCAGCCTCCTGTGAGCGACGATAAAAGGGGGCTGTGATCACATCCAGCATGGCCGCGCGGTCGAAGTCGTTCAGTGGGAGCGATGCCAGGCGTAAGAGAGCTTTGACCAATGGTTCGCGCGCCAACGGCTTCCCAGCCGTTGACGTGAAGGGCACCAGATGACGATCGAATACCGACTGGAGCCGAGCCTGATAGGGCTCCAGCGTACGAGCCACCACTCCGATCTCATCGAAACGATAGCCGTTCACCTCGGTCAAGGTCAGGATTTCACGACAGACCGTCGACAATTCCTCCTCAACTCCGATCACGTTCGTCACGGTGAGTTCGACCAGTTCCGATGTTGCGGTTCGGTCCCCTTCCCCACTCCGATCCTCATGACTGTCTGCCAGAGGAAGCAGATGGCGCTCGAAAAATTGACGGGCAAAGCGAAAGGCCGGGCGGTCTTGCAATGGAAAATACAACGTGGTCGGCACAACGTGCATGACCGATTGAAAGAATGACAGCTGGACCTGCGAAAGATCGTAAAAACCATAGTAGAAGAGGCGTTGCATCCTATTGAGAAACGAGGAATCTGAGAGATCTTGGCCGAGTGAGGCAGCCAGGTCATCCGGAGAACCGACTCCGAGCGACCGGCTGGCTTCCTTGATGGCCGCATGCAGCGTGAATATGGAATAGAGCCAGGTTCGGTCTTCTTCCTCAAACACCCCTTCTGCGAGAGCCTTCAATGCCGTCGCCGGCGCGACCACCGCATCTTTCAAATCGCGCACCGTCGCCCAGAGGCCTTTCCAGGTTCCTGGCGAAGGAGGCAGCCGTGTGAGGGCTACAAGTCCTGGAAGCTTGCGCTGAACCATCTGCCGCACCAATTGCTCGCAGAAGAAATCGTCGACCAGTTGCAGTGGCGGTTCCAAACTGGTCCCAGCGACCGGCGCGAGATCATCCCGCAGACCGAGGGCCAGCTGGTGAAACGTTAGAAAGTGTACATTGAGGAATGCGCGAGGCTCATGACGGGTGAGTACTTGCTTGAGATGTTCGACCAGGGAGGCGGAGGGGACAATGACGGCGAGCGGAGCAAAGGGATTGTCGGTCTTACAGGACCGAATATCTTCGACCAATGCACGATCGAGAGCAGGGTGAAAAGGCCCAGTGACAATGCGAAGCATCAGGAACCGTGATGAGTAATCGGTGATGGGTGATGAGCAGAAACAGGACGGATAGCTATTATGATGTTCTCTTCGTGTCTAGAACTCATCACCCATCACGCATCACTACTCACTTTGGTTAGCCGGTTTCCGGCCCCATCAGCTCACCGTTGCAATCCATACAGCCCCAGTCGCCATCGATGAACCCCATCGGGTCGCCACACATGGGGCACTCGGGCGGGGGGCCCTTGTCGATAACGGGAAGTTCGGGTAGTTCAAAGTCGTCATCGTCAGCCATGGAGCAATCCTTCTCCCCTATTCGCGCGGTTTCATCTTGAGTAACAAGGCCTTTTCGGCACTCTCCCGGCTCGGCACACCGACGAACGTCAGCCGTCCATCGATAATCGTGGCCGGCACCGCCCTGACCGCATGCCGATCGGCAAGGCTTCGTCCATCCTCAGTGGTGATATCTACCTCGCGATAGCTGAAGCTATATTTCACTCGCAACTGTTTCCACAGGCTCTTGGCCGAGGGGCAGGCCCCGCAGCTTGGTGAGACTAATAGCAAAATGTTCGGCACCGGTTTCCTCCAATAGTTGGGCGATCTTAACATCCGGTCGGAGAGGGCAGCAAGCGAAGGGACGGGGGAGCAATGGACCATCGACGGCCTTGCAAGCTGACGGCCAGCATGATACCGTGCCAAGGTTCTAACGCTAGGGGCAGTCTCTTTCTCGTATAATTATGTGCGTGAAAGGACAGTATCAAATTCATATCGGCGTCACGGACGTCGCTCGACTTGAGAATAAGGGGGCCAGTCCCCCTCGCCTACGTCAGTAGGCGCTCTGCAAGTCTTGAGGGGAGGTGAAGGCATGGGAGTGGTTTCAATCAAGGAACTGTTAGAAGCAGGAGTCCATTTCGGACACCAGACGAATCGGTGGAACCCAAAGATGAAGAAGTTCCTCTTTGGAGAACGCAACGGCATCTACATCATCGATCTTCAACAAACGCTGGCTCGAATGGAGCAAGCCTATGCCTTCGTCCGCGACACCGTGGCCGCCGGCCAAACAGTGCTATTTGTCGGAACCAAGCGGCAGGCCGCTGAAATCCTTCAAGAAGAAGCCTTGCGCGCCAACATGTTCTTCGTCAACCAGCGCTGGCTCGGCGGGATGCTCACGAACTTCCAGACCATCCGGAAGAGCATCGATAAGATGAAGAAGATGGAGCTCAAGCTGGCGGACCCCAGCCAATACGGCCTGAAGAAAAAAGAAATCATGAAAATGCAGAAAGCGATCGTCAAGCTCCAGAAGTATCTGAGCGGCATCAAGGACATGCGCGGCGTACCAGGAGCCGTCTTCGTCCTCGACACCCGCATCGAACACCTTGCCGTGCAGGAAGCGAAGCGGTTAGAGATTCCGTTGATCGCGATCCTGGACTCGAACTGCGACCCGGACCACATCACTTACCCGATCCCTGGAAACGACGACGCAATCCGCTCCATCAAGCTCATCACCTCTCTTATTGCCAACGCCTGCATTGAAGGCGCTCATTTGAGGACACAGCGCGACGAAGCGGAGTTCAAACCCGTTCCCGTAGTAGGAGACAAAGCCGCGGCCGTCAGCTTGGCGAGCGCCCCGGCGTCATAGCGCCAGGCATCGCAGGCTTCGACAGCATTACTCACTGTTGATCAAGAAGGACCGTTACGTATGGCTGGATCAAGTCAGCTCGTCAAAGAACTGAGAGAAAAAACCGGCGCAGGCATCCTCGACTGCCAGAAAGCGCTTACCGAGAATAGCGACGATATGGAGAAGGCCATCGATTACCTTCGCCAAAAAGGCTTGGCCGCCGCGCTGAAAAAGTCCGGCCGCGAGACCAACCAAGGCCTCGTCCATGCCTATATCCACATGGGCGGAAAGATCGGTGTGCTCATCGAGGTCAACTGCGAGACCGACTTCGTGGCCCGTAATGACGAGTTCAAGTCGTTTGTCAACGATCTAGCCCTCCAGGTCGCCGCCGGGAAGCCCTCCTATGTCAAACGGGAAGAGATTCCCGCTTCACTCATCGAGAAAGAACGATCGATTTATGAGGGACAGGCCAAAGAAATGGGCAAGCCCCCGGCTGCATGGCCGAAAATCGTCGAAGGCAAGCTGGAAAAGTTCATTCAGGAAAGCTGCTTGATTGAACAGTCTTTCGTCAAGGATCCCGCCGTCACCATTAAGGATCTCCTTGCGCTGAAGATTGCAAAAATCGGTGAGAACATGAATATCCGCCGCTTTACCCGGTACCAATTAGGCGAAGCATGAACTCTGCCAACTATCGGCGCATCCTCCTCAAAGTAAGCGGAGAGATGTTGGCCGGTGAGCAGGGTTACGGCATTCAGCCATCCATCCTTGAAGGCCTCGCTTCGGAAATCGCCTCCGTCGTGGCGCTCGACATCGAAGTCGCCGTAGTCATCGGCGGCGGCAATATTTTCCGCGGTATTGCCGCCAGCGCATCCGGCATGGAACGCGCTTCCGCCGACTACATGGGGATGCTCGCCACCGTGCTCAATGCCTTAGCCCTGCAAAACGCGCTTGAGCGCACCGGCATTAGCACGCGAGTCCAGTCCGCGATCGAAATGCGCCAGCTGGCTGAGGGGTATATCCGCCGGCGCGCCATCCGCCATCTTGAGAAAAAACGCGTCGTGATCTTCGCGGGCGGCACAGGAAACCCCTACTTCTCAACCGATACCGCAGCAGCGCTCAGGGCGATGGAGATCGGAGCCCAGGTCATCATGAAAGGGACCAAGGTCGACGGGATCTACGATGCCGATCCCGTGAAGAATCCCACCGCCAAGAAATATCAGACCATCTCCTTTCTCTCGATCTTGAATCAGAATTTGAAAGTGATGGACGCCACAGCCATTAGCCTCTGCATGGATAACAATCTTCCGCTCATCGTGTTCAACCTGAAAGAACAAGGCAACTTCAAACGCATCGCCACCGGCGAAGCGATCGGAACCATTGTCACCCCCGATCGCCGCTGACAATCCGGGGAGTCTTTCATGTCCAA
>JANOOS010000270.1:0-2647 GCA_031421455.1 Nitrospira sp. | reverse complement strand
TTCCGGTCAAGGGGAAATAATCTGCAAGTTTGCCGGCGCTGTGGGAGGCGTCACGTCGGCAGTCCCTGTGCGCCAGGCGGCCACGATCTGACGCACGTCGTTCATGGAGCGCGCGTTGTCCGCGGAGTTCGTCGGATTGACGGTGTGATCGATACCGAGAGGGCGTCCGTTGTAGAGGAGTCGTGGATTGGAGAAATACTTCACGCGCGGGCAGGACATAGTCGGGCAGGCATAGGCCATGATCGTCCGGAATTTTCCGATTTCATCCCGATACCCATAGGAGTAAGGATAGACGCCCGTTCCACCCGTGGCCCGGTCGTGTGCGTTGCCCATGTTATGTCCCAATTCGTGCGCGAGGGTATCGTGCGCGACGCAATCGCGAGCCGTCACACTGAACGCAGAACTGGCAAAGCCGGCACGTGGACCGTTCGCCATCACGTACGCGATGCCGCAAAATCCGCCGCCGTCGTCCACGATCAACGCAACGAGATCGGCATTGTGCTGGTTTCGCAATTGATGCACCTGGTCCATGATCCCGTCGGTCGTACTACGCAAGCGGGTGAGATCGGCGTCGATCGCGCCCGATTCCGTGTAGGCTACCTCGGCCGTATGGACGAGCCGGAGCTGCATAGCGATCTGGCTGTTACTGTAGGCTTGATTGGCCGAATCGACGCCCAACGCGATCAACGCTTCCATCGCTGCCTGGCCGCCTTCCTGGGTTTTTGCGGCAGACGTATAGACGACCAGCAAGTCGACAACAGCATCACCCGCTGCTGCGGTAGTGGTATCGGTCTGCTGTGAGGTTCCGCCCGTGGGAGGTGCCGCAACGGGATCATCGTCGGCCACAATGATGGGATGGTGATCCGGGGGTAAGGCTTGTTCATCCACTTCTACGAGGCGATGAAGGTTTCCGCCGGCCGCCTCGATTTTGTACAGACGGTGGTTCGACAGAATCGTTCCGGTCATAGTCGTGCCGTGAGTCACCAAGGTTACGTCGCTTCCTGCTTCTCCTCGCAGCCGCCCGCGCCAGACCTTTGTCTGTTTGGGGTACTCGCGCGGCTGGTCAAGGCTCAGCGTTCGAAGCCCGGTATCGAAGAAGTTCAGCGTCACGTCGGTTTGGGCCTCGGCACGAGGGCGATTCATGACATCCAATGCTGCGGGATTGAGTGTCATGGTACGTTGCCGCCGCACCCATCGTTTGTGCACCTGGCGCTCCGGCAGGGCCTGGGCGATCGGAGGGGGCGCTACATTTGTGGTTTCCGCGAAGAGCGGTATTTGGGGCGGCGTCGATGCGGACATCACAGCCGAGGCGGTGCCGAATACTGAGAGGCAGACACAGGCGACCATCGTGCATGAACGAAAGAAAGAAAATCTGTGTCCTGCACCATTTGCTGGTGACTGTGGAATTGGCGCAGTCGGCTCCATACAACCCTCCCTCTGCCCACCGGTCTGTAATACTTCCGGAGAGAGCAAGGGCGATGCCTTCCCATGGAATAGTATCCCTGGGGCAAAGGGGCTTGATCTTCTACAATATCAAGCGATTCTGAGGCTGACAAAAAACAGCTTACAGATGACTGGAAGGGAGCCCCTGCAACAGGGACTAAAAGTGGAGGGTATGACCTACGCAGAAACAGGTTGGATGATCGATCGACTCTGCAAAGATGGGGCGGGACGTGCGGTACTTCATAATAGGTCGTGGGTTCCTGTACGAACCATGCCTACACACTTGCCCCTCTATCGCCCCAGGTTCTCTTGTACTCAACCCCTGTAGGGATTACCATGCAGGAGCGTCGAGCACTAATGCAGCAACCTGAGCGGAATTCAAAAAGAAGAAGCTGGCACAACTGGTGGCTACATTTTTGCATGATTCAGACAGTCGTGAGCAGGCATCCGGGAGGAGGCACGTATGAGATGGCTTAACTGGAATCAGTGGTATAGGAAGGTACTTGTTCTGATAGTCCTCTGTCCCTTGGTGTGGGTGCTATCGGCAGTTTCGGCCTGCGTATCAATGCCATCGCCTCCGGGCGATCTTGTTTCCAAGGGGAGAGATATCTTCTTCAACGAGACGTTCAAGGGAAACGGAAGGACCTGCGGAACCTGCCACCGGACTGAGGCGAACTTCTCGATCAACCCCGCCTTCATCGCAACGCTGCCGGCTAACGATCCCCTCTTCGTTGCCGAATTCAATCCGGACCTTAAAAAGAACTTCGAGAATCCCAAGCTGATGCGCCAGTTCGGCCTTATCCAGGAGAATCTGGACGGGTTTGGCGATCTGGAGAACAAGTTCGTCATGCGTGGCGTACCCCACGTGCTTGCGCAGCGGATGTCCATCAACAGTAATCAAGGGCCACGCACAGGCTGGTCGGGGGACGGCGCGCCTGGGGATGGATCGCTTCGCTCCTTTGCGACTGGTGCCGTCATCCAGCATTTCACCAAAACCTTGAATCGCGTCGCCGGGGTGGATTTTCGGCTCCCAACTGAAGATGAATTGGACGCCCTGGAGGCCTTTCAGCTCTCGTTGGGTCGCCAGCAGGACCTGACATTGCCATTACCGCTCAAAGGCATTGTCGCGAAGCGCGGGCAGGAAATCTTCCTGGATAACAAGCTCGGCAAATGCAACCTCTGCCACGCTAATGCCGGGGCCACG
>JANOOS010000269.1:0-3449 GCA_031421455.1 Nitrospira sp. | reverse complement strand
AATTCCACATTTCTTCTAGACTATGGGTAAGCCTCTTCCAATTTTCAATGCTCCGTCTCTGGCGGGTGCGTTCGGGAGCATTCAACAACAGGTATCGCAGTTCTTTACTCCGCCATCCACGGCTCCTGCGCCGCACGACGGTCGGACGGTCGATGACTTCAAGCCCTATCTCATCGCTCTGAACCTGACGAAGCGTTGCAACCTCAAGTGCGACCATTGTTACCTCGACGCGACGACGAAATCAGCCGGCGGGGACGATGAACTCTCGACCGAAGAGTGCTACACGCTTATCGATCAGATTGCCGTGGTCAACAAGGGTTGTCTCCTCGTGATCACAGGCGGTGAACCGCTCGTCCGTCCTGACATCCTCGATATCGCGCGCCATGCCGTAAAGCTCGGTTTCATGGTGGTGTTCGGGACCAATGGCATGTTGATCGACGACCGGATGGCGAAGGATCTGGTGCAGATCGGCGTGATGGGCATGGGCATCAGTATCGACTCACTCGATCCCCTAAAGCACAATCGTTTCCGCGGCGTGCCCGGCGCATGGGAAGCAGCGCTCGCCGGCATCGAGGCCTGCAAGCGGAATGGGTTGGCCTTCCAAGTGCATTTCAGCGCGCAGCCGATGAATTATCAGGAGCTGCCTGAAGTGATCGATTGGGCGCATCAGCTTGGCGCCAAAGTCCTCAATGTCTTCTTTATGGTCTGCACAGGCCGCGGCGAGGAACTGACCGACATTACTCCGGCCCAATATGAAGAAGTGCTCGGCTATCTGGTCAACTGTCAGGATAATTACAAGGGCATGCTCGTCCGGGCCCGTTGTGCGCCGCATTTCAAACGGCTCGCGTACGAGAAGGATCCGAACTCTCCGATTACCAAGGCGACGGGGTATATGGGGGGCGGCTGCCTCGCCGGTACCAACTACGCGCGCGTGACCCCTAATGGTGAACTGACCCCTTGCCCCTATATGCCGCTTTCCGCCGGGAATATCCGGGAGACCAGCTTCGTCGACCTGTGGGAAAAGTCCGATGTATTTAATTCCTTCCGCTACCCGCACCTGAAGGGTAAATGCGGCGATTGCGAATACACAGACATCTGCGGCGGCTGCCGCGCGCGCCCCTACGTCGATCACGGAGACTGGCTGGACGAAGATCAATGGTGTCTCTACACGCCGAAAGGTGGCGAGAAGATCAAGGTCGCATTTAATACGCCGGAGGAAAGCTCTGTGGCGTGGGATGGGGACTCAGAAACACGACTCAACCGGATTCCCTATTTCTTGCGCGCCATGGTGAAAAAAGGCGTTGAAAAGCATGCGCGCGAGAATAACATCCCGCTGATTACCATTGAGTTAATGGAAGAACTCCGCAAGAAACGCTTCGGCAACGACGCACCGATGTTCAGGCCATAACGTAAGGGGTAAGGGGTGAGGGGTAAGGGGTGGTAAGAAGTATTCTCTCAGAGCGCGATCCGCACGCCGCACGCCTCACGTTTCACGCCTAACGGTTATCGGAATGGACGGTCTCCAAGGCATCGTCACCGACCTCAATACGCTGATCCCGATCATCAATCATTGGCTCCACTTGTTGTCGGCAGTTATCTGGATCGGCGGACTCGCATTCCTCGTTATGGCCGTGACTCCTGGGCTGAGGAAGGCGGTTTCCAGGGAGCAGATCAAGCCGATCACCGACGCGTTCTATCTGCATTACAAAAAAGTCGCGGGCATCCTGCTCATCGTCCTGCTGTTTACCGGTGGTATCAATTTCCACTACGTCAATCAGGCCATCACCTTGCAAACCGGCAGCGGGATTCAGAACCATGCCAAATACCTGACCGTCTTTTTTATCAAGCTATTTCTCGCCCTTTGTCTCCTCACACTCTTTCTCTACACGGTGCTCTTCAAGTCCGATGACGCAGACGAAGAGGGAGGGGAATCCTATGAGGCAATCCCCTTTCAACAAGCCGCACTCTGGATCGGCATCTTTATCCTGCTCTGTGCTGCTGCGATGAAACATCTCCACCAATAGGCCTGGTTCCATCTTCAGTTTCCCCTAGTTTCGATCTGCTGTATTCCCTCCGTGCCTGTATCTCGCAGGATAAGGAACGTACCAAATCGGATACGCTTCTATCCAATGGCCGTATCTTTCCTCCTTGCTCGTTAAGCCACGTCTACTCAATAGCTTATGAATGCAGGCCCCGGATTATTTTCACTGGGGAAACCGTGGTATAGGGGTTGCTGTATCGCTGTATTCTTCTCATCAGCAGACAGAAGGGGGCAAGCTCAATGGTCGAAGCTGGAAGTGTATTGGGGAAGCGAAATGCCGACGGGTGCCCACTCAAGAGGTTTATGCCTCTCATGCCGGTGGGACTACCTCTGGATTATGCCCATCCGGAGTCCTCCCGCCGCCATGTGCTTCCGCCATCGGGGCTGCGTCCTGCCATTCGGCAGCGGCGCGGCCCTCCAACCTGACAGGGGCCGTCTGAAGTGTGAACAGGCCATAGTCGGGGGGCTATATCAGTTCAGGGTGAAACATGGAGAGGTGTACAATGTCGCTGACCAATAAGGCCATTTTGAGTCGCTCGACCAAGAATGAACATTGTGGTGCCCCTAGTCCGTCTTCCAGATCCCAAGAGGCTGGGCAACAACAACTCCCTCGAACGGTCAGGCTAACTGTCAGCCTTCCTGGCGATCTCGTGGATCACCTGCGCGATGCAGTGTATTGGAGTCCCAGTTTGACACTCGCATGGCTGATCGCGCAGTCTCTACGGACGTCCCTGACAGAGATGGAATCCTTGCGTCAGAGTCCCTTCCCGAAACGGACAAGGGCGCTCCGAGCGGGACGTCCTCGATTGGTCGGACAATCGATGAATGTATCTCTTCGTGCCAGGATCACCAGCAATGGGACAGCCTGTCAGGCTAATGGGGGTGTTCAGGCGACCCTTATCTCATGACTGTTCATCGAGTGATGGCACAGGAGTGGATAGTTCCAGAAGCCCGTCTTGTTCCCTCTGCCCCATAGCATGGAGGAGAGGGAACGACGGACTGTCATGAGTAATATAGGCTAGCAGTCTGCGGGAAAACTCGGTTTATACATAAAGCTCTGCTGAAATCTCGCTGAATGCCTCTAATGCTGGGGGATGCTCAAAAAGGCTGTCCAGCAAGGCCGCAGCGAGTGAAGGGCCGAGGCGTACCCTCTGGGTACGTTGAGGGTCTGAACGATGCGAGAACGAAGCTGGCGGACTTTTTCAGCATCCTGTTAGAAGGGCGACCGTTTGTTTACTGATCATTTCAAGAGTGCCTGGGTTGACAAGTCGGCCATGTGGATCAATGCGGCCCGCGTATCAGCGATTATTGCCGGCATCGGAATCCTCTACTCACCGACCGTGGCGAGTGTGGCGCTGGTCACTACCTATGTGGCATTTGTGGCGAGCGGCCAGGCGGTTGTTCGACT
>JANOOS010000268.1:0-5969 GCA_031421455.1 Nitrospira sp. | reverse complement strand
TTCAAGCTCAGCCGAGACAAACAGTTCCTTGAGAAGCTCACGGATGTGGTCGGCCTCTATCTGAATCCGCCAGACAAAGCCTTGGTCTTATGCGTCGATGAGAAAAGCCAAATCCAAGCCCTCGATCGGACGCAACCGGGGTTACCGATCAAGAAGGGACGCTGCGGAACGCTGACGCACGATTACAAGCGCACTGGGACGACCACGCTGTTCGCCGCGTTGAGCATGCTGGATGGCACAGTCATCGGCGACTGTATGCCGCGTCACCGGCATCAGGAGTTCATCCGTTTCCTCAAGAAGATTGACAGCGAAACGCCTGCCGGGCTCAAGTTGCATCTGATCGTGGATAATTACGGAACCCACAAACATCCGCGAGTGAAATCCTGGATTCGGCGTCATCCGCGTTTCCATTTGCACTTCATCCCGACTTCGAGTTCGTGGGTGAACATGGTGGAGCGATGGTTCCGTGAGATCACGGACAAGCGAATTCGGCGAGGGGTCTTTCGGAGCGTGCCGGAATTGGTCGCCGCCATCGAAGAGTATATGAACAACCACAATCAGAACCCGCGCGTGTTTGTCTGGACCGCATCTGTCGATGCGTATTATGGCCAAGATCGCCAAATGTAAAGAAGCGTTGGACGCACTACACTAGCGCCCCTCGCCTGACCTCTAGCCGATTTCCGGCAAACCATCATGAGCAATGCAGGCTAATTCTTGACAGGTTTGAAAAAGGGGCGCAGGCTGGTTTTTCCATGTGAAGGAACCATCACTACTCACTATTATCTATTCCGGGAGGTGTCCAATGCAGAAACTGATCGTCATCGGGTTTGCAGCATTGTGTCTGATTGGAGCCAGCTCGCTGGCCTTGGCTGACGAAGCCATGAAGAGCGAGATGGGTGGCGTGAAAGACGAGATGAAGGCTGAGAAGAACGCGATGAAGAGCGATATGAAGGCAAAGAAGGAAGAGATGAAGGGCAAAATGAAAGCCCGCAAAGGCGCGATCAAGGCGAAGCGCCATGAAATGAGGGAGAAGATGAAGGCGCACAAAGTCGCGGGAAAATCCAAGGTTGGAGAAGCTAAGGACGCCGCTCAGTCGATGGGGCAAGACATGAAAGCGACCGTTCCTACCGTCCCCACTTCTGTTACCGCACCATAAGTTTTCGCAATCGCACCAGTAGACTGCCGGCCCTCAGGAGGAAAACCTCCTGGGGGCCGTTCTATGTAGAGAATCTCTCGGACCAACCGCTTCATTGATGAAATCCCTCGGCTTGTTCCCCCGTGGGTCTTTTGCTAGGATGCGGCGGCCTGAACATTCATATCGACGGGTTTCTCCATGAAGATCGCCACCTTTAACGTCAATTCTCTCCGCAAACGTTTGCCGATCGTGCTCGATTGGCTGGCCCAGCAGAAGCCCGATGTGCTCTGTCTTCAAGAAACCAAAGTCCAGGACAGCGAGTTTCCGCTGCTGGCACTGGCGGAATCCGGATATGAAATCACTTACAGGGGAATGAAGTCGTACAACGGCGTCGCGATATTGAGCCGGGAGAAGCCGGAGGCGGTGGCCTACGGATTTGACGACGGGGGCGATTCGGAAGACGCGCGGCTCTTGCGTGTGGTGATCAAGGGGATTCCCATTGTGAATACCTACGTGCCACAGGGCTTTGAGATCGACTCACCCAAGTATCAATACAAGCTTGGCTGGTACGATCGACTCCGCAAGTATTTCGAGAAACATCTGTCGCCGAACAAACCGGCTATCTGGTGCGGTGACATGAATGTCGCTCCTCGGCCGATGGACGTGCACAGTCCAGAAAAACATCTCAAGCATGTCTGCTATCACGAGGATGCGCGCCGAGTGTATGAAAGCACGCTGGCATGGGGATTTCAGGACATGTTCGTGAAGCTCTATCCGAACCGGCAGCAATATACGTTTTGGGATTACCGAGCGCCTGGCTCGCTGGAAGCGAATAGAGGCTGGCGCATCGACCATATTTTGGCGACGACCCCGTTGGCAGAGCACTGTGTCAGGGTAGAGGTGGACGTCGGGCCGCGGCGAGCGAAAGACCCCTCAGATCACACATTCTTATGGGCGGAGTTTTCGGTCTAACCACAAACGCAACGTCCACATCTGCCCAATTCGGTCGGTTCGGTAAGTCATCCGCGCCAACCGAACTGGCTCACGATCTCAAAAGAACCGTTAAGCGGCATTCAGGATCCGCTGCTTCGTCTGCAACGGGTTCACGCGATTCTGTGCAATCAATGGATCGAGGACTAGCCCGCAATTGATACAGCGGAGCACCACAGCTTCCTGTGAAAACTCCGGTCGCCATTCTTTTACCATCAGTCCTTTGCATTTTTGACAGGTCATCGTGCCACCTCCTGCTCTGTATGGGTTCCAGCGCCGACGAATCAGCCTTTCACGAGGTGAACTCTAACATTGCAAGATTAATACGATGTTAACTGGCAGTTAAAACTCTCTAATGTCTATACACAACGATAGGTACGATATTGCAGTGATCGGTGCGGGCGCCGCCGGGCTGGCGGCTTCAATATTCTCTGCAGAGGCGGTCACGAAGGGCGATCGTTCGCAGAGGATCGTATTGCTTGATGGTGCGAAATCGATCGGCGCCAAGATCCTCGTCTCGGGCGGAGGCCGTTGCAATGTCACGCACGAGGTTGTCACCTCTACTGATTTCTTCGGCAATCGCCATATCATCAAGAATGTGCTGGCGGCGTTTTCCGTTGAGCAGGCGGTGAAGTGGTTTGCCTCGTTAGGAGTCGAGCTTAAACGCGAGGAGACCGGCAAGCTTTTTCCGGTGACCGACAAAGCCAGGACCGTCTTGCACGCGCTTATAGAGCGTTGTCGTGAGCTTGGAGTTGAGATTCAACCGAACCATCATGTGGATAAGATCGAGCCTGTCACGGATCATAGCCATGGATTTTCGATTCACCATTCGCAAGGAGCCTTACAGGCAAGGAAGGTCATTCTAGCGACCGGAGGCCGATCGATTCCTAAATCTGGGAGTGACGGGTATGGGTACAACCTCGCCCGGCGACTTGGCCATCACGTGACGGCCACAGTTCCGGCACTCGTCCCGCTCATCCTTAAGGATACGATGTTCCACAAACAGCTTTCCGGTCTCTCACAGGAGGTCGAGATGACGACAATAGTGAAGAGCCGCAAGGTTGACAGCCGGACCGGAAGCTTGCTCTGGACGCACTTTGGGATTAGTGGCCCGGTCGTGATGGACGCGAGCCGCTTTTGGACCGTCGGGCATGAGCAGGGAGAAACTGTGGAGGTCTATGGAAACTTCTTGATCGGTCAGACTCAAGAGCAGATGAAGTCGTGGTTTATAGCGCAAGCGACAGACAATCCACGGCGGTCATTGCTGAAGACGTGGGCGCAACAGATACCGGAGCGGTTTGCCGAGGCGCTTTGCTCTCATGCCGAATGTGATCCCAAGACGGCGGTTGCGCAACTGCCCAGAAAAAACCGAGATCGGTTACTCGCGGCACTCACAAAGCTTCCATTTCCCATCGAACAGGATCGCGGCTGGAACTATGCAGAGGTGACGGCTGGCGGGGTTCCTCTCGAAGAGATCAATTTCAGGACGATGGAATCCAAGCTGGTGCCGGGTCTCTATCTGATCGGAGAGATCCTAGACTGTGACGGTCGGATCGGCGGGTTCAACTTTCAATGGGCCTGGGCGACGGGATTTCTGGCGGGCCGGGCAGTTGCCCCCTGTAATCAATAACCAATCAAATCAACTACAAGTCTGTTGAAGCGCTCTCTCTGGTCAGAGGGACGTCCGGTGGGGTTCCTTTTTCTTAGGCTGCCTTGGCCTGCGGTCTGGGGTTGTCCTTCAACGTCCCAAACTTGGACTCATATTCGGCGACCACACGATTAAGCACGGCAGCTAACCGCTTCGCCGCATAGGGGTTCAGTACGATACGGTTCGTCAGCTGAACCTGGAGATTCGCCTGCGCCCGCTCCCACACGTCATTGATGCCAAATGCCAAAACCACTTCTTCGCGGGTCGACGACACATTGCACACATTGGCGTAGGAATTCTTAAGGTTAGAGACATCAAACTGGACCGTCGGGGCGGTGTTGGTGGCTTGGGTTATTGGTAATGGCTTTGCGGGGGATGGGCTCGTTGTATTCGCCGGTGATCCAGTCTCTTTTTTCATAGCGATCTCCTTGATGATGGATGGAGTTGTCGGTTGCGGTCGATCGAAAGGGTCACATTCCCAACCTCTCGTATGCAAGCTACCAAGAAATATGAGGCGCCAAAAGGAAAAACACAGTTTGTGCAATCGTTACCGGTTTGTTCTTCGCAAAGGTTGAGCGCGTGACTCGTCGTGTGATTGAGATGATCATCCCCGGTGGCAGGAATGATTTTCGCTCAAGTTTGACCATAAGCAAGCCGGTAATGAGGTGTACCAATAGCCGAAAAAAGATGACAAATCACGGCAATTGAGTACTCTTGCGTATAATCCAATCAGGTCTTGTTGGTCCTAGCGTTAAGACGGATCAACAGGTCCTATTGGTCCTATCGTGCATGCAGTAGAACAGAAGGGCTCTATTGTCTGGTGTGGAACAGAATAAGTTGGCTCAAAGGATATATCTGAACAGGAAATGATGTGGTGAAAGGAGCAATTCTTCCAACCGGACGATCTCGCGGCCTGATCAACCTGTTACTGGTGGTGCTGATGATTCTCGTCTCCATCGATCTGACTAGTTGTGCCGTCAAACCGATACCCTTGACGAGGGAAGAGGTGCGGTCACGCATGCAAGAAGACCGGGCCGTTCTGACCAAGGATCAAGAGCCCGTCTCGGACGCGATTGATCTCTATGACGCGATGGCGCGGGCTCTCAAGTATAACCTCGAGGCGCGCGTCGAGCTGATGCACAAGATGTTGGCCCAGACCCAACTCGACCTCTCGCACTATGCCATGTTGCCACGCCTGGCGGCGAATGCCGGGTTCGACGGGCGCGATAATTTTACCGGCGGGGTTGCCCGCTCCTTGATTACCGGGCAACAGCAGATTCAACCCTTTACCTCGTCTGAGAAAAACATTTTCTCCGCCGATCTGTCTCTCAGTTGGAACGTCTTGGATTTCGGCCTGTCGTACATTCGAGCGAAGCAGGCTGCCGACGACGTCTTGATCGCGGAAGAAGAACGGCGGCGGGTAGCCAATCGCGTGATGCAGGAGGTGCGGGCCGCCTATTGGCGGGCCGTCAGTGCGGAGCGGATTCTGCCGTCCCTCAAACTGTTGGATGAATGGGTGAGCAGCGCGTTGGAAAAAGCCCAGGCTGTGCAGGACGAGAAACTCAGTACGCCGTTGGTGCCCTTGCAGTACAAGCTTGATCTCCTCAATACGCAGCGCTACGTGCAGCAGTTGTTCCGGGAGCTCTCCACAGCGAAGCTGCAACTGGCCGCGCTCATCAATCTGCCCCCCGGCCAAGAGCATGCACTACGGCTTCTGGTGCCGGAGCGAGAGGCCAGCACGCTAAGCCTTCCGCCAGATATGACGGTCTTGGAGGATCGGGCGCTGGAGGCCCGCCCGGAGCTGAGGATGATCGATTACCGTCGTCGCATCAACGCGCGGGAGGCCAAAGCGGCGATCCTCGAGATGCTCCCCAGCCTCAATCTCCAAGTCGGGGAGAACTACAACAGCAACAGCTTTCTTTTTAATAACCATTGGGGCGCCTATGCTGCCAGGACCAGTTGGAATTTGCTGAACCTCTTCCGGTATCCGGCCCGGGCGAAGACGATTGAGGCGCAACATAAGGTACTGTATACGCAGAACCTCGCGCTGACCATGGCCATCATGTCGCAAGTGCATGTCAGCGTCGCGCAGGTCGCGCAAGCGAAGACGGAAGCGTCGACGGCGAAGCTCTATCATGACACGCAGGCCCAAATTACGGAGCAGACACGTCAGGCCTGGCGGACGTCCCGGGTGAG
>JANOOS010000267.1:0-7020 GCA_031421455.1 Nitrospira sp. | reverse complement strand
GCGTACCTTTCGATGAAAACGTTCTGTCTCACGGTCCAGCCGATTCTGTTCCCCACGATCGGCTCGCCGCCTGGCCAGGCCCACTGATACCGGGAGGTCAAGTACAAGGGTGAGATCCGGCGTGAGCCCGCCGGTTGCAACCTCGTTGGCCGTTCGCAGCCATTGCAGATCGAGGCCGCGGGCGAATCCTTGATAGGCAAACGTAGAATCGGAAAACCGGTCGCAGAGCACCAGGGTACCGCGCCGTAATGCCGGCCTGATGAGATGCGTGACGTGCTGACATCGTGCAGCGAGGATCAGCAGGGCTTCGGCCTGAGGCGTGACTGATTCGTGGGACGACGCCGTGAGGAGGATATGGCGGATCGCTTCGGCGGTAGCAGTGCCACCTGGCTCTCTGGTTTGGAGAACGCGAAACCCTGCCCGATCGAGCACCTCCGCGAGGTGGCGAATTTGGGTGCTTTTCCCGCTGCCTTCGATTCCCTCCAGGGTAATAAACAGGCCGGGAGGCTGTTGCTTTTTCGTCCCCATCGCGTGGCACTCTCGTCGGTAAAGAAAACGGGCGGGATGGTATTCCAAGTTGTTGAAAATAGCAAGAAAAGGCTTGCGAGGCCCTCGTCACTCTCTGTATGATGACCGTCTACCTCTGTCGGCCCATGATTATGCTGAAAACCTTGCTAAAACGCTACTTTCTGACGGGCTTGCTCGTCATTATTCCCATCTGGGGAACCATCCTCATTTTGAAGGCCCTTTTCGTAGCTGTCGATGGGATTCTCGGTGATCTTTTGATCCGGTTAGTGCCGAGTCATTATGTGCCGGGCCTGGGAATTCTGGCGTTGATCATCTTGGTTTTTACAGTCGGGCTGCTTGCCACCAATTTCATAGGCCGGCAAATCGTAAAGTGGTGGGAGGAATTATTGAATCGTGTGCCGCTCGTCCGGGGGATCTACTCGACGCTGAAATCCATGATGGATATTTTGTCGCTCTCCGAGCAGGCGTCATACAACCGCGTCGTGCTGATTCAATTTCCTAAAAATGGCCACTATTGTATCGCGTTCGTGACGGGGGTGACTAAAGGGGAGATGCAAGACCTCGCGCAAGAACCGCTGATCCATGTGTATGTGCCGACGTCGCCGAATCCGACGTCCGGCTATTTTCTGTTGGTGCCGGAACATGAGGTCACGTCCGTCGACATGAGCGTAGAAGAGGCGATGAAGCTCATCGTCTCAGGAGGGCTCTGCTCACCGTCCACATCGCTGGCATCGGCTGTGACTGCCGCGACAAAATGGGGTTCGGTCAAACAGCCTGAAACGGGGGTGCCGATCGGATGAAGCTGCCACGATCCTCTGAAGTCTCGATGGTGAAGAAGCCGGTCAGCTCCGATCAGCAGGGGAAGATGGCCGGTCTTGCGGTGGTTGTGTTGGCTGCTGGACTCGGGAAGCGCATGCGCTCAACACAGGCGAAGGTGCTGCATCCGGTGGCAGGCCAGGCGATGGTGCTCTATTCAGTCGGGCTGGGATTGCGCGTCGCTGGAGATCGTGTGGCTGTTGTGGTGGGGCATCAGGCCGATCTGGTTCGCCAGGTGATCGACCGCGCGACGTCGGGGAAGAGCGGCAGTTCTCCCGTTGCTATTGTTGAACAGCGGGAGCAATTGGGCACAGGCCATGCGGTTTTGCAGAGCCGCCCGGTGTTTGCGGTGGGCAAGCGGGGCGCCCCTTCCAAATATCTGATTCTGAACGGCGATACGCCGCTGCTTCAAGAAACAACCGTGCGGGAACTTCTTCGCGTTCATGAAGCGGAGGGCGCAACTGTAACTCTTCTGACCGCAGTGCTTACAGACGCAAGCGGATATGGACGGGTGGTGCGAACGAATTCAGCCGAGGGTGGGGTTTCTCGCATCGTCGAGGATCGTGATGCCAACGCAGAGGAACAAGCGATCCGTGAAATCAACGTGGGCACCTATGTGGTCGACGGCGAGTTTCTCTTCAGCGCCTTGGAAAAACTCGATCCCAGCAACGCTCAAGGGGAATATTACTTGACGGATATCATCCGTCTCGCGGAAGGTGCCGGACGGCGTGTGGCTGCAGTGGTGCTCGACAATCCCGACGAAGGACTTGGCGTGAATACACGCCGACAGCTTGCCGAAGCTGAACAGGTCGTGCGGCAACAGATTCGCAACCGATGGCTGGATGCCGGAGTGACGATGATCGATCCGGCCTCAACCTGGATTGATGCGGCAGTCACGATTGGAAGAGACACAGTGCTGTATCCCAGCGTGATGCTCGAAGGGACCACGGCCATTGGTGAAGATTGTGTGCTGCGCTCCTTTACGCGGCTGACGGATTGTACCGTCGGTAACGGTGTTGAGATTCTCGATCACTGCGTATTTGCCGATTCTCACATTGAGGACGGCGCGCATCTGGGTCCGTTCGTCCATCTGCGCCCCGGTGTGGTGGTGCGAAAGAAGGCCAAGGTCGGGAACTTTGTCGAGATGAAAAAAACCGATCTGGGCGAAGGATCGAAGGCGAACCATCTGAGCTACCTGGGGGACGCAAAGATTGGAAAGGGAGTCAACATCGGCGCCGGTACCATCACGTGTAACTATGATGGTCTGCAGAAATTCCAGACGGTGATCGGAGATGGGGTCTTTCTCGGCAGCGATACGCAGTTGATTGCGCCGGTGACAATCGGAGCAGGGGCCATCATCGCAGCCGGCACCACGGTTACGGAGGATGTACCGGCAGATGCCTTGGTGATTGGGCGGGTGCCTCAAGAGAATCGTGCAGGATGGGCGGCGCGCCGGCGGGCGCTGCAAACCGGCGTGAATCGTGAAACGTTAAATGTGAAACGTGCAACGACATCCACTCGCCTGACGCCTGACGCCTCACGCCTCACGGCGAAGCGATCGTCGGCTTCAAAGGGCAGACAAGTGAAGAAACGCAGTAGGGGGTAAGTTATGTGTGGAATTGTCGGATACGTAGGCGATCAGGAGACGGTGCCGATTCTGATCGGCGGGCTTGCCAAGCTGGAGTATCGAGGCTACGACTCGGCCGGCGTCGCGGTACTACAAGGCGAGAAGATTGAAATTCGGCGTACGGTCGGCAAACTGGCCAATCTTCAGAAGTCGCTCAAGGAGAAAGAACTCAAGGGCACGGTGGGGATCGGCCACACACGATGGGCGACGCACGGGAAGCCTTCGGAGCAAAACGCTCACCCGCACCGCTCGAAAGGCTGTGTGCTGGTGCACAACGGCATCATTGAAAACTATCAGCCGCTGAAACAGCAATTGGAGGCAGAGGGGTACAAGTTTCATTCGGAAACGGATACGGAAGTCGTGGCGCATCTGATCGACAAATATCTTGAGCAAGGCATGAAGTTGGCCGAAGCGGTGCGAGCCGCCACGAAAGATGTGCGAGGGAGTTATGCGCTCGCCGTCATTTCGGAGCGGGAACCGGGAACGATGATCGCGGCGCGTTCCGGATGTCCGCTGGTTGTGGGGAAAACCTCCAAGGCATGCTTCGTCGCTTCGGACGTCATGGCCATGCTCGCCCATACCCGTGATGTGACCTACCTCGAAGAGGGCGATGTGGCGGTGGTCACTGCAACGGATATTCATTTCACCGACGTCGATGGCCATCCAGCTAAACGGAAACTCACGAAGATTACATGGGATACCGCTGCGGCAGAAAAGGGCGGATTCCCGCACTTCATGTTGAAGGAAATTCACGAACAGCCGCAAACGATTCTCGACACAATGCGCGGGCGCTATTCTTACGATACCGGCGAGGCGGATCTGCCGGACATCGGATTGACGCCGAAAGAGTTTGCCGAAGCTGGACGAACCTGGATCGTGGCCTGCGGTACCTCGTGGCACGCGGGGCTGGTGGGGAAGTATCTGTTGGAGGAGATGGTCCGCAGGCCGGTGCAGGTCGATATCGGGAGCGAATTCCGCTACCGCGATCCACTGGTCGGTAAGAACGATCTCTTTATCACCATCTCGCAGTCCGGCGAGACGGCAGACACGTTGGCCGCCGCGCGTGAAGCGAAGGGAAAAGGGGCGCGTGTCGTGTCGATCGTGAACGTGGTCGGCAGTACGCTGGCCCGTGAATCGGACGGCGTGCTCTACACGCATTGCGGGCCTGAGATCGGCGTCGCTTCGACCAAAGCGTTCACTGCGCAGCTTACGGCGCTCTACATGCTGGCGTTGCATATGGGCCGCGTGCGCGGAACCCTGTCTGTCGCCGACGGCAAGGCCTGGCTGGATCGCCTTGTCCGGCTTCCGGTATTGGTCGAGCGGGTGCTCAGTCGTGAGGCGGAGATTGTCGCGATTGCCAAACGGTATCACAAGAAGCGGAATTTCCTGTTCCTCGGCCGCGGGATCAACTATCCGATCGCGCTTGAAGGAGCATTGAAGCTGAAGGAAGTGTCCTACATTCATGCGGAAGGCTACGCTGCTGGAGAGATGAAACACGGCCCGATCGCGCTCATCGATAAAGATATGCCGGTGGTCGTGTTGGCGCCGAAGGATCGGTTGTATGAAAAGACTGTGAGTAATCTGATGGAAGTGAAAGCCCGGCACGCGCCGGTCATCGCGTTCGTAGCGGAAGGCGAGCGGGAGCTGGGGAAGATCGCCGATGCCGTGTTCACGATTCCCGATACCCATCCGTTGCTCTCGCCGATCTTGTTTACGATTCCACTTCAGCTCCTGGCGTATCATGTCGCCGTGTTGAGAGGTGCGGATGTGGATCAGCCACGCAATCTAGCGAAAAGTGTCACGGTCGAATGATGAGTCAGAAGGTCGTAAAGTCGTCAAGTCTTCAAGTCTGTAAAGTCGAATGTCTGGTTTCTCGTCGAGACTTGAAGACTTTCGACTTGAAGACTTGATGACTTGAAGACTTGAAAGACGAATTTCTATGGAAATTACAAAACAAGAAGTTGAGAAGGTCTCGAAGCTGGCGCGGCTGGAGTTGACGGATAGTGAGCAGGCGGCATTCGCGAAACAATTGGGCCAGATCCTCACGCATGTAGAGACACTGAAGCAGTATGACACCACAGGCGTCGAACCGACGGCGACGGTGCTTGGACAAGTCAATGTGTTTCGTTCCGACATTGCGCGGCCGTCCCTGTCCGTCGAGCGCGCGGTGGCGAATGCGCCGGAGTCGGTCGACGGGTTTTTTGTCGTGCCAAAAATTATCGAAGATCGTGAACGGTGATGAGTAGCAATACCTGTGCGGGACTGGCTCTGCCGTCTGCGGCAGTGCCTGTCCCCCATCACTGATCACCCATTACCCATCACGAGGATAAAACATGTTCAGGCAAATGTTGCGGTCGAAAATCCATCGGGCCACGGTGACGGAGTCCTGTCTCGATTACGAAGGCAGTCTGACGATCGACGAGGATCTGATGGATGCAGCGGGAATTTTGCCCTATGAGGCGATCGTCTGCTCCAATCTGAATAACGGCGAGCGTTTCATGACCTATGCCGTGGCGGGAAAACGCGGTGCGGGTGAGATCATCCTCAATGGGCCGACGGCAAGGAAAGGCGCAGTCCGCGATCAGATTATCATCTTCTGTTATGAGTATTATTCAGACGAGGAAATCAAGCGGCATGTCCCCAAGATCGTTCAAGTTAACGAAAAGAACAGGATAGTTGCCGGAAAGACGAAACGCTGATGTCGCTTCACAAGCTTTCACTCTACGATCTCCATGAGAAATTCACTGCCGGCGAAGTCACGGCTGTGGAGATCGTGCGTGCCTATGGCTTGCGGATCGGCCAGGTGGAGTCCAAAGTAAAGGCCTACGTTACGCAAGTCAAAGATGCGGCGGTTGCGCAAGCAACCGCGCTCGATAATTCCTTGAAAGGCTGGCGGAAGACTTTGCCGATGATGGGTATGCCGTTGGCGATCAAAGACAATATTTGTACCGAGGGGGTGCTCACCACCTGCGCGTCCCGTATGCTCGGGAACTTCGTTCCGCCATACGATGCGACCGTGATAGCCAAACTGCGCGCGCAGGGGTATCTGCTGCTCGGGAAAACAAATCTCGATGAATTTGCAATGGGCTCATCAACCGAGAATTCCGCCATTGGCCCCAGCCGTAATCCCTGGAATCTGCAGTGTGTGCCTGGTGGATCCAGCGGAGGATCCGCAGCGGCTGTCGCAGCCGACGAATGTGCTGCGGCGTTGGGGTCCGATACAGGCGGGTCGATCCGTCAGCCTGCGGCGTTCTGTGGAGTGGTGGGTCTCAAGCCGACCTATGGGCGGGTCTCACGGTATGGGTTGATCGCCTTTGCCTCTTCGCTCGATCAAATCGGGCCGATTACAAAAGATGTGAGGGATGCCGCCTTCCTCCTCGGAGCCATTGCCGGTCACGATCCGTTGGATTCGACCTCGACCGATGTCCCGGTGCCGGACTATATGAAGGCGCTCAAGAAAAAAGATCTCAAGAAGCTGAAGGTCGGCGTGCCGGTCGAGTTTTTCGCAGAGGGGTTGGACCCTGAAGTGGAGCAGGCGGTGCGAGCTGCGATTCAGGAACTGAAAGCCCTCGGTGGGGAGATCAAAGAAATTCAGTTGCCGCGGACAGATGCGGCGGTGGCCGTCTACTATGTGATTGCCACGGCTGAAGCCAGCTCGAATCTGGCGCGATATGACGGGGTGAAGTTCGGGCTTCGCGCTAAAGAGACCAAGGACCTGCTCGAGTTGTATATGAAGACGCGGCAGGAAGGCTTTGGGCCGGAAGTGAAACGGCGGATCATGCTGGGAACCTATGTCCTCAGCGCCGGGTATTATGATGCCTATTATGGCAAGGCCCAGGCAGTACGAACGTTGATTCGCCAGGATTTCGAGGCGGCGTTTCAGGACGTCGATCTCATCGTGACGCCCGTGACACCCACGCCCGCATTCAAGTTTGGAGCGAAGAGCGACGACCCGCTCCAGATGTATTTATCGGACATTTTCACCATTTCGGCGAACCTCGCCGGTGTGCCGGCGATTTCGTTACCCTGCGGATTCAGCCAGGCAGGGC
>JANOOS010000266.1:0-12399 GCA_031421455.1 Nitrospira sp. | reverse complement strand
ACGAAAGGATTGTCTGTAGGAATGCCATAGGGAACTTGAGTATTCACATCGATCCGAAGCAGTTTTCCCAATAGTTCATTCTTGTTTTGGGCGCGATTCTGCGGATCGCCCCCAGATCCACCATCCCCCATGCCTATATAGAGATACCCGTCGGGGCCGAACGCGATCATGCCGCCATTGTGATTGGGATAAGGCTGGGGGATCAAAAGCAGAATCCGTTCCTCACGTCCCGCAAGGTCCACCCGCTCGCTTCGATGGTACTCAGCGATCACCGTAGCGCCGTCATCCTTTCTTGTGTAATTGACGAAAAAGCGCCCGTTAAGGCGATACTCGGGATGGAATGTCAAGCCCAAGAGTCCTTGTTCGCCTCCGAAAAGGACGCGCTCCTTGATATCCAGATACGGCACATCCAGCAGTTTTCCTTTTTCCAATATTCTGATCGTCCCAGCTTGCTCGACGATGAATAACCGTCCCGACTGGTCCCTGGCATGGGTGAGAAATACAGGGGACTTGAGACTGGGCGCAAAGGGTAACATTGAAAGGGCGCCACGAGACACAACGGGGAGCAATGTCACTGAAGGTCGCGCCTCTTCAGCCAAAACGGCTGGATGCACGGAGAAAAGGAGACCGCCCACTGCACAACATGCTGCGATATAAGATTTCATCAGCGATCACCAACCCCTTCCTCGGTGAAGGGCATTCTAAGCTTTCATGAGCGCCAATTGAAGTGGTCACCCGCTCCTGCTAATCCGGAGTCATGGCAGCTCTCTCATCATCCCAGCTGCCAGGATGCACGATGCACTATTTGGCGGTCGGTTCGATAACTGCGTTCTGGATTTTGTTTGTGTTCTACGGATTACGACCTGGACAGGGATCCCGTGGATCTCCGTGGATTGAGAGGGGAGGGGGAGCTTGCGGCGTTATCAGTTTCCTGAATGGCTATTTCTCTGAAAATGGCTTTTCTGAAGAATCGTGCGCCGTATACCCTTCGAAAAGGCACAAAACCAAATCGAAGGTGAGTATTCATGGAAAGGCGGTTTTCTTGATTAATAAAAGAAATGACGGTATCTCTGCCGAGTTTCCCCATCAGATCAAATGAGTACAGCTTAAGTTTTACCCATATGCCGCTCATTCTGTATTCAGGAAGGATATAAGCATCATAGGCATAAAACGCATTCGGGGGAATATTGATTTTATACAAATGTCGTTCTTCAATATGAAATGGTTTGTCGCTGAGCCATTCGTACGCCACAATTTTTCCATCAACTATCGCAACGGCGCCATGCTCCTTTTCAGCAAACCGTCTGAGAAATATTTCATGCTTGTTCTCGAACTGACCCATCTCATAGGCATCCTCAGGTCTCGCCGCGCGGACGTGTCCGCGGCCTCGCGAAGGAAGGCTTCGTCGTTGGGGCATATTATGAAATTGCACCAAATAAAACCGACTCACGTTAACCGGTTCACCAGGAATCTTGCCCAGTATGTTCTGGAGAATAACAATCGGTGGACTTTTCAGGTTCCGGGAAACCGTATTTCTGAACTCGCTGAATTTCATCGCCATAAAATTCCTCGCACCTGAGATCATCTAAAACCAGAAGGTCCTGATACTGCCTGGCCAACCTCGCCAATTCATTTCCGGATGGCCCGTTCCTCACAAAGTTGAGAACGATACGAAATGTCCAGAGCCAGATCGGCCACCAAGTGCTTGAATTACTCCTTCACCGGCTCGACCAATAGTGGCGGGTGGTGAAGATACTCACTGGCGCGACGTTTGGCATCGATGTCCCGTGAGACAAGGTCTACTTGCTCCGGCGTGAGACCGGTTGCCTGAGCTATTTCATCAGAAGGAATTCCTTGGTTCTTCCCAAACAAACAAAGATCCATTTTGTCGTAGGGAAGGGAAAAGTAAAACTCTTCCTGGGACTGCTGCAGTGAATAGGTGTCAGTTGTGGGAGGACGTTGTCGAATCTCTAGTGGAACGTTTAAATAGGCGGCAAGTTGATAGACTTGGGTTTTATACAGATGCGCGATCGGCTTAAAATCGGCCGCTCCATCACCATTCTTCACGAAAAACCCCTGGTCATATTCAAGACGATTAGGGGTGCCTGCAACAGCATAGTTCAATCGGTCTGCATGGTAATACTCCATCATCTTGCGGACTCGCTGTTTGAAGTTGGTCGCAGCGACCACTCCAAGGTATGCTGCAGCTGAAAGTCTGGCCTTCGTTTGAGTGCCGTCAGGCGCCTCTACAACGACTGAAAATATTCTGTAGCCGGTTCCGTCCAGGATGCTGGGGAGAATAATCTTGGACTTGAACGATTCATTGTACTGAGGGATCACCGCTTTGATCGCTTCGTCGCGGCGGCGGTAACAACCGGCTCCCTGAAGAATTGGGCTGATGTTCTCTGTGATGGCTTTGATCCCCAGAGAGTTTGCCAGCAGTTGCCCCAACCGGAGGCTATCGTCAGAGGAATCGGCTTCCGGCATGAACAGGCCAAAAACACGGTCTGCTCCCAAGGCCTGAACGGAGAGGGCCGCCACCACACTACTGTCGATCCCTCCCGACAATCCCACCACGACGCCTTTGCGTCTGAGTTGTTTGAACACCTGCTCCCGGATCGCGCTACTGACCCGTTCGGCTTCCCGGCATGAATCGAGTGTCAGTTGGTCGGTTGAGAATGGCATATGTCCTTTCATTTATCCTTCCCCTTTCCGCAGGGATCTAGAGCATTAGTTATCGAGCATTCCCGTCGAAGTCTTGGGAACAATTCCCACTTCCTGCCTTGTTGTCCTGATCGCCGTTCTGAACGAAGCCCGGCTGATTTCACGAAGTTCCTGCCGCAACACCTTACCGGAGGGAGACTTGGGCAGCGCTGCAACCAGGCAGATCGACTTGGGCCTTTTATATGGAGCGAGACGCTGGGCACAATGGGCCAGCAATTCTTGGTCGGTGGGGTGTTGTCCCCGGTTGGGCATCACCACGGCGCAGATGACCTCCCCCAAAATCGGGTTCTCCAGGCCAACGACTCCCGCCTCCTGGACTCCAGGATGCTGTAAGAGTACCTCTTCAATCTCGGTCGGGCTGATCCGGTACGCGCCCGACTTGATTATCTCGCTGTTGCGTCCGATCAGGGTCAGGTATCCCTCCTCATCTAAACGCCCCATGTCTCCCGTTCGAAGCCACCCACCCTCGAGGAATTTGGCCGTGCCTTGAGGATCTTGCCAATATCCCTGCATGATATTCTCTCCCATCGCGTACACCTCTCCCGCTTCGCCAGGGTGCGCAACCTCTCCCCCCTCTTTTACAATCTTAATGGACACGCCTGGGATCGCTCGACCTACCGACCCGTTTTTTACATCTAGAAGCTCAGGCGGAAGATAGGTTAACCGGGCTGCAGCTTCGGTTTGACCGTACATCACAAACATACGCTTGTCTGAGAAAGCCGACCGCAGCCGGCTTAGAAGTTCAGCAGGCATGGGGCCGCCTGCGTGAGTTACATATCGCAGCATCGGGAATGAATAGGATTTGAGATTCGATTGATTGAGCAACAGGGCGTAGGTTGACGCGACCCCGGAAAGGCCGGTCACCCCTTCCTTGAGCATTCTGTCCAAGATAAGATTCGGATAGACGAAACTATTCTCGATTACGATTTTTCCTCCGGTAAACAAATGCGTCAGCATGACTGAATTTCCGTAGGCATAGACAAACGGAAGGACGGCCATGATGGAATCATCCTCACTCAGGCAAAGGTACGAGAGAATAGAGCGGGTATTGGCGATCAGGTTCCGGTGCGAAAGCATCACCCCCTTCGGCTGACCTGTCGATCCGGAGGTATAGATAACCTGAGCCAAGTCGGCAGGACCCTTCATCACGGGGCCACGATGATTGCGCCGAATCAAGCCATCTTCTTTTAAGATGAATTGCAATCCGGTTGAATCGAAATCTCCGGCAGTCCATTGTTTGATGGAAGAAGAGACAATCAGGCCCGTTGCGCCGACATGGCGTATGGTTCGTGAGACTTCCGACGCTGGAACCTGCGGGTGGAGAGAAACGACGACGCCTCCTAGCCCAAGAATCGCAAGATATGCGGCGATATACTCAGCAGAGTTCTCCATCCACAGGACGATCCGGCCCCCTTCTGAGAATGCAGTCTCGCCGATCTTCTTCTTGAGAGAGGCCGCATGGTCTCCCAGTTCCGCATAGGTCCAGTTGCGGTCTTTATGGACAACAGCAACCCGGCCCGGCCAGCGCACCATTGTTTGAGAAACGGCGTCCTCTATTCTCATCTTACTCTCCTGTCACTGCCCCTTAGTCATTTCATGAATGGCACTGCCCGGTCCCGGAAAAGAAAGCGCCATCTTCAAGACCTTCTCTGGCTCATTGAGTAGCTATGCTGACTCAGCGAGACCTTCAACCCGGATGAACGGGTTCCTTTTCTTCAGCGACTGCTGTTTTTTTTTAAGATAAAGAAGCAAGTTGTTTATGGAATCAAGATTTGCAGGAATCAGGTCCTCATCTTCTACTTTCACCTGAAATTGCTCTTCCAGAAAGGCAACAAGCTCAAGCACGCCGGTGGAATCGACAATGCCTCGCTCCATGAAGGAGTCGTCATTCTTCAGTTCACTGCCCCCTTGTCCAAAGAGGAAGTTGTCTATGACATACTGTCGGAGTTCTCTTTCATGCTGCTGTTCCATCTTGTCTCCTTCCTATGACCCTGTTGATAAATTGATCCACGATAAGCTGAGTAGAAAGAATACCGACGAAAGCCATATTGTCCTTGACGCCGATGGCCCGTCCTTTCCGTGCCTTCTCAAGTAGACTCTGGACGGTGTTGGGATTGAAGATGCCGTCTTTCTGAATCCGATCCGCCGAGAGCAGCTCCTCGACATATTCATGCCGTACGGCATTCGTGTCTCCCCCGATGAAACTCTTGATGTCGGGGGCCCTATAGGGCTGTTTTGGCCGTTTCTTGATTGATACAGGCACCAGATCGCCTACGGCCTGCTTGAGGATGTACTTTTCGTTCAACACCTTCATTTTCATGGCAGGCGGAATCTTGGCAGCAAATTCCACCACCCGATGGTCCAGGAAGGGGAATCTTCCTTCCACAGAGTGAGCCATGGCCATCCTATCCCCCTGGGACGAAAGGATATATCCAGGGAGAAGGTACATGGTCTCTAAGAACTGGGCCTGCGAGAACCCATCCCACTTGGAATAGTTGGATGGGAGTAACTCTCGCAGTTCATCATAGGCATGGGACTCCTTGAGCTCGGACTTCACGTCTTCCGAAAAGAACATCTTCAGTTTCGAGGTTAACTCCCATCGTGGCAGATGGGAGAAAAATGGACTTAGTCGATCTTCACGTCTCACATGGAAGAAGGCTTTGAGGTAGGCTGGAGATTGAGCCTGGATATTTTCGAGGTAGGGATACAGTCTTTTTAAGAGAAGAGGCCGTATCTTGGATTCGGGGAAGGCAGCCCAAAACTTCCTTATCTTGGCCTCTTTAAAAATATCGTACCCGCCCAACATTTCATCTGAACCTTCCCCCGTCAATACGACTTTGTAGCCCTGCTCACGTACCAGTTTGGAAAGAAGGAACAGCGGTGCAGGCGCCGTTCGAAGAATCGGTTTCTCTGTATGCCAGATGACATCCGGGAATACACGTCCGATATCTTGAGCGGAGCATCGGACTTCGTGATGGTCCGTCTGCAGGAAACTGCTGGCTTCTTGCTGATACCCTCTCTCGTCGAACTCTTTGTCTTCAAAACTAATGGAAAACGTTTTGAGCCGGCTGACACTGGTTTTCTTAATCAGAGCGGTAATGACCGTTGAGTCAAGTCCGCCGCTCAAGTAGGCTCCGACTGGCACATCGGAACGAAGTCGAATCTTCGTTGCGTCCGTTAAAAGTTCCAACAGGGTAGCGGCGGTCTCTTGCTCGCTCATTGAGTCATTTGACGAGTTGTATTCAATGTTCCAGTAGGACCGGATCGTCACTTGCCCGCGTTCTGAGACCAACGAATGTCCCGGTGGCAATTCCGAGATACCTTTGAAGATTGTTCTCGGTGGCAACGTAACCCAAAAGGTAAACAACTGATCGAGAGCTTGGAGATCGATTTCACGTGTAAGGCCGGGATAGGCCAGGAGAGATTTGATTTCCGATCCAAAGAGAAGCCCTCTCGTGGTTAGTGAATAGAAGAGCGGCCTTACGCCAAGTCGATCTCGCGACATGAACAGTTTGTCCCGTTTCTTATCCCATATGGCAAATGCCCATTGGCCGTTGAGATACTGAACGCAGTCCTCTCCTTTTTCTTCGTACAGGTGAATGATCACTTCGGTATCTGACTGAGTTCGGAAGCGGTGGCCTTTCTGGATCAAATCATTCCTCAGTTCAATGTAATTGAAGATTTCACCGTTAAAGGTAATCCATACGGTTTGATCTTCATTGTGCATCGGCTGGTGGCCCCCATTGAGATCGATGATGCTCAATCTTGCATGCGCGAACCCCACTGGGCCGTCGATATAGAACCCTGTCGCGTCAGGACCCCGATGGTGAAGCTGACCGATCATAGTATTCAGGAGAGTCCGATCGACTCGTTCACCATTCAGAAGCTGTACTCCGAGAATGCCACACATATATATCCCGCTCTAAGTTATGTTACGCACTAGTGAGTGCTCTTATCAGTCAGTAGCCGGCGTTTCAGCCGTTTGCCGAGTTCTACAGCCCGGAGCATGATGCGGCCTGCGCTGGTTGTGACGAGAATGCTGTGACTCAGCGGGCGGCGATCGACCCACAACTCATTGATGTAGGAGCCCTGACTGGCCCCACTGTCAAAAAAATCGAGCTTCCCAAGCAAGGACGGAGCTTGGCGAATCATCTCGACTTCATTCAGAGTTCCCGGTGACATTTTGGCGAAGTCGCGATGCCAGCCGATCTTGAAGGCAAAGGCGGCCCGCCCGGAAAGAAAGTTGCTGGTAGAGCTGATAACTCGCTCGCCGACACGCAGCTCAGCAAAGAGTGCCCTGCCGGCTCCGGCAAACCCACGCACCATTTCTCGAAAAAACTGCTCGGCATGGCTATTCGAAAGAAGCGCGTCGCCTTCCTCGCCCTTCCAACCGGCCCGCTCGAGTTCGAGGAAGCGATCTATACAGGCTTCGTCGACTGCAGCTCCCTGTAGCGGAGCCCAGGTTACGGGGCCGATGTCCCCCAAGCGCCTCATGCAACGCCGCGCATCCTTTCGACGGTTCGTGCTCAACTTCGATTCGATGTAGGACTCGCCTGCTTGCGACGGATACAGGACTGCGCGTGATAGGCGCTCGTATTCATGCCAGGTGGCGCCATACTGTGGCCCAACGCTGTGCAACAGTTGCTCGGTTTTTCCGTCCGCCTGCCAGTACACGAATTCGATGCCGTACCACTGAAATGCCTTGCCTGCGCAATAGGCAATCCATGCTTCGATCACCTCGCTGGCCACAGTGGAATCCACTAGCAGCCCGGATAATTTAGAATGGGGCGAGCAGAATGCGCGCAGATGTGGCAACGGAAACTGACGCGTTCTTCGCACGGCATCAAAAATACCCACGCCCAGTAGCTCAGGGCTGGCGGCCCCCTCCTGTTCGATCCACATGATGAGCGGGTCCGCGTGGCTGCTGAGGTGGCGCTGAGCCGGCACCACAAAAAAAGGTGACAGGTAGGCGTTTGGATCGAGCGCCCGCGATTCAAGATCGGCCCAGGCCGCCAGCCTGCCAGGCGTTAGGTCTTTCCACTGCAGTAGACGAACGGTTAATTTCATGATGCGCTCTTCACCCTGACGTACCAGGCTCGACTGTTTCGGAACGTATCTTTGTGTCTCATCCTACATTCTCTTCTACATCAATCGCGCAATTTCCAGAATCTCACGGATGCCATTCCTAGTTACTGAACGCCATACCATACATGTCGGCATAATCGTTTTGAGGGCCGAGCGGGTCGGACGGGTGGGGGAGCGGTGTGTTGTAGTTACTGGTCCACAAAACGATTGAGCCATCCCAGGAACAGGAGATCCGTGGTTGGGCGTGATAATCTGAATCAATGCCTCGCGATCTGTGATGGGCATACCGGCGCACTTCCGAGGTAACCACATTCATCGCAATAATTTCTTGTTCGTAGGCTTGCCAGGGAAGAAATGGGACAAAGGGAGTCGTGGCCAAAACGAAAGGGTCACCTCCCAAGGTTTCGCTATCGAAGAACACCCAATTCTGGTTAGGACCTTCTTTTGATACTGCCGAGAGGTGCCCCTGATTCGTATTCACGGGTGAAGAGACGGTCGGGAGGAGTAATTGGTTAGCGGCGATTTGCTCAGGCTCGGTCTTCCCAGTCTGATTCAATGTAATATCGACACGATAGATACCGGCAGAGTTGTCACAGTCGAAAGTGATGAAATAGCTTTTCCCATTTGTCGCAGACACTAACGCGCCATGATCCGTCTGGCATGCGGTCCAGAAGTTGATGGGTGCGGAGCTAATGCTGTGATTTATATGGTCGATGGCATAGGAATAGTGCTCATTGTTAGGCCCAGCCGCTGTGACTAAATAATTGCCATCCGGCGTGATCGCAACCCATCCAGTCGAACTTAGAGGTAGCACCTCGCCGGTATAGATGCGGTTGGTTTGACTATCCCACACTTTATTGCTGCCTCCATAGCGCACCGTGAAATACCGCCCAGACCGATCTTGCGTATTGAGCGATCCTCCGTTGGCTTCGAGGGGTGAGGGGAAGGTCTTCACAACATTCCTCTGCTCCGCGAGATTACGACATGTGAGGTTGGTCCCCTCGTAGTAGTAATACCGGTTCGGGTCAGTCGCGTCCCATGCAATGTCAATTGGGGACGAACCAAGAGGTAGATTGTGATAGATCTCGGCCCCTGTGGTTGTGTCTATGATGTTGAAGGCACTGAACCCTAGGGGATCGAGTATCCGCGAGAAGGCAAGGGATCCATTGGCGTTGGCCCAGTGGTGACCATAGATGTCTTCTTGATTGGGCCGGCCTACCGTATTGGTCAGCCGACGGACGGTTCCGCCAAAGATTGGGTCTGTATAGGCCCCCCCGACAGCAGGAAACCCTGCCGAGCCAGGGATGAACGAGTTGTAGCCGTAGGGACCTGCCGTCGAAGGAACTTGAACGGACCCATCGTTAGGAAGAAATGACGAAGGGAGAGAAGGGACAAAGGCTGGGGGCTGGGTGAACGGGTTGACGGTCGTCCCTTGGCAGGCCGCAGCAAACGAAAGGGCAGGGGGTTTGGTTGACGAGTCGCTGGTTTTCCCTGTGCAAGCCACGAGCGCCGCAAGAACGAGCAGACATGACAATCCGTTCACTGCGACCGCTCCCGTGAATGTGTTGCCTGTAACCCTTGATGCTGTCACTGGTGTGTGCGCTCGCGGGCTACATTTCGTTTGTCGAAAAACATTATTTTTCATGATGGCCTCATTCCCTCAACTCTTGTTCCTGCGGGATTAGCTGAACAGCGGCATTGATGACTGAATTTGGAGTAGTCTCAGGGTACATGTACAACCTTGACGAGGTTTCTCGCACGTAAGGCCGGCGCAGGCATACCTATAGTCCGTCGAGCGAGAAAAGCCCCGCCGACGGAGGATCAGGCCGCCCAAAGCCTCTGACCGACGGGTCGGACGGCATCGCCGGTATTCATAATAAAGTCAGAAGTAAGATCCCATGCCGGTAGGGACTTGCAAATCCCCCATTGGAGGTATGGCCCCCCCGTTGCTTGGACAGTTTTCAATCGAGCAGAAGCTCATGGGCCGTCCGCATTCGCGATCCGTCGCGACAGGTAGCGCCGCTTATGGAGTCGATCTGCAGGGGTACTGGGTGCAGGTATGTGTGTGAGATATTGGATCAGGAGGAGGGGAGATCGTCGCTTTGGCCAATCAGTTGAATGTGAACGATAACGTCAGGATACTACGGGGGCCCCTGTTGTATTTGTGAACAGGGGCTGCGATCTTTACTCGATGTGAAGGTTAACTGGTGCGGCGGGTGGAGTCAGGTCGCCGCCGCCAAGCGGATTATTAATCGCATAGATGTCCGCATATCCAGTCGGGGAACTTATATTCATGTTACTGGCCCAGATGACCACCGACCCGTCCCATGAGCAGCTAATACGCGGCTGCGCGTAGTAGGCCACGCCGGAGGAGGTCAACCCACGCGACCGGTGATGCGCCAATCGCCGGATTTCTCCCGTCAGGACATTTGCCGCCATCACCTCTTGATTGTAGGCGACCCATCCCAGCACCCCTCCATTATAGGGATCATTCGAGAAATTCTCCGAGTCGTAAAAGATCCAATTGGCATTCGGTCCCACCTGCACGGAGGTCAAATGACCATCATTCGTGCTGCCGAAACGTGTCGGGATCAACAGCAGATTGTCGGCGTTCTGCTGCGCCTCTGTGCGGCCTGCCTGGTTCAAGGTAATATCGACACGCCACACTCCGGCATTCGCATGGCAATTAAACGTGACAAGGTAGTTTTTCCCATTGGATGCTGAAACCAGGACGCCGTGATCCCCGCACAGGCCCCAGAATTGCGTGGGGGTGGTGGAGATGGTCTTGGTTCCATGATTGATGGCGTAGGAATGGTGTTCTTTCTGTGGAGTCCCAGTCCCTCCAGCGGCGGTCACAAGGTAGTTGCCGTCCGGTGTAATGGCCACCCATCCGCCCGAATCGAGGGGAGTGACGGCATTGGCGTAAATCGTGTCGGTTTGACTGTCCCAAACTTTGTTGGTTCCCCCGTACCGGACGGTGAAGTAGCGCCCGGTGCGGTCCACGGTATTGAGCGACCCGCCGTTGGTTTGCAACGTAGCGGGAAAAGTTTTCATCGTCGTGTCAGTCTGGGCTGAGAGGTTTCTTCGCCTCAGCGAGCTTCCGCTCCAGTAGAAATACTTGTCGGGATCGGTAGGATGCCAGAAGATTTCATACGTGGCTACTCCGATGGGCTGTCCCGTGTAGACCACCGCTCCCGTCGTGCTGCTCAGAATGCTGACGGGACTCTTCGATCTGCCTGTATAAAAACAATAGGTGCCGTTGGCATTGCACCAGTTATGGGCATAGGAGTCGTCTTCGCCCCTGTTCGCACCGATGTCCGTCAGTCGCCGGATGGTGCTCCCGAAGACCGGATCGACGTAGGTACCGCCTAGGGCGGGGAATCCTGGCGCGCCCGGACTGAAGGTATTGTAAGCGTAGGGGCCTGTTGTCGGCGGCGGGTGAATGCCATTATCGGTTATGGCAGCATAGAGGTGCGAACTGCCTGTTTCCAGTAATGCGAGGACTACGAAAAGTCGTATGATCCAGCTGGCTTGAAGTCGCCTCGTTGTTTTCTGTCTTAACATGCTTGCCTCCTCATATTCCCATCTGTTTCCCAATACCGCGCGAGTGACAACAAGCACTCTGTATTCTACGCCCACCCTTACGTCTGTATACAGTTATGTCCATCATTTATTCTCCTCCGCCGAATACCCCGTCGCTTCCGGCGGAGAGCTTCATCCGGATATGCACCGCCAGTGGGAAAGCTGAGCAAGAGGAATGCCCAACCTATACATGCAATTGAGCAGCCAGTAAATTTAGAATTATTATGTGAAAACAATGTCTTGAGATATCAAGCTTCAAAATCATTCAGGCAAACGTGAGCAGGATGAGTGTAGAGGTGTATTAGATAAAGGTGTTTAGGCTGAAGGCTGAAGTGCTCGGAACTTCGATCTCTAACCTTCAGCCTGTCCATCTGTTTCGGCGCACCGATTTCGGGAATTTTCATGGCATTCGCGACGAGAGGAGCGTAAAAGAAGAGTCATATGCGTATCTTGATTACAGGTGGAGCCGGGTTCCTTGGAAGTCATCTCTCCGATGTGTTGGTGCAGTCTGGACATTCCGTGATCTGCATGGACAACCTCCTTACCGGACGGGTCGAGAATATCGCTCACCTGATCGGGCAGGAGCGATTTTCTTTTGTCAAATACAATGTGTGCGATTATGTGCATGTGGAGGGTCCGCTGGACGCGGTTATGCATTTTGCCTCGCCTGCGAGCCCGCAAGACTACCTCGAATTTCCTATTGCCACGCTGAAGGTTGGCGCCTTAGGCACGCATAAAGTTCTTGGACTCGCCAAGGCAAAGGGGGCGCGGTTCCTCTTGGCCAGCACGTCGGAAGTCTATGGGGATCCGCTGGTAAATCCTCAGCCTGAATCCTATTGGGGCAACGTCAACCCCCTCAGCCCCCGCGGCGTATACGACGAGGCCAAGCGTTTTGCAGAAGCCCTCACGATGGCCTACCATCGCTATCATGCGGTCGATACCAGAATCGTTCGCATCTTCAATACGTTCGGGCCGCGCATGAGGCCGAATGACGGACGCGTCGTGTCG
>JANOOS010000265.1:0-2403 GCA_031421455.1 Nitrospira sp. | reverse complement strand
ATGGTGCCTCGATCGCCCGCAAGCTTCGGGTTGAGCCCCGATTCCCGTATCCATCGCCGGAGCGACAACAGCCCCTGTTTGGACACCGCCCCCTTTCGATTGTCCTCCGCGCCGGCTGGGTCGAAGTGCGAGCCGACATAGTGCGTCTGCACATCGAAGATGAAATAGGGCGCTCCCTGCTGCTCGGCAAAGGCTGCCGTTTCGAACAGTTCGATCTCTCCAATGTCGAAGAACTTCCCAAAGACCGAGTTCATGGCCAGCAATGCGGCTGCCATCCCGCCGGTCGTCTTGAGAAAGTCGCGACGCGTGAGGCCTCGTCGGGCTGAGGTCCGTTCCACGAGTGTTATTGCGCGCGCTTCAACGCGGGCTTGGTCTGTCGTCTGACAGAAGGGTGCAAATTCCTCGTTCGAGACGATCTGGGTCGGAATGGCGGATCGAAATGTGGTCCCTTTCCTCACCGAGGGAAGATGTGGAAATGGTCTGGGTGAGGACGCCATGGTGCCTATTCTTGTGAGCGGTGTGCAGTGATTCTGTGGAATATGGTCGGCCGTGTCAAGCAACCAGAGCGGGCGAAGTAGTCAGCAGTCTTTGGCTATGGAGGGGTCCGGTGGATTACTGAGGTTGGGATGGAGGCAAGGAACGGCTGCTCTCAGGTGCGACCGATTGAATCTTGGGAATTGCTGCGACGACATCGTGTAGAGGGTCACCTTCTTGATCTTTGCCGTCTTGCCCGACACTATACATCACGCCCTTTTGCTGATCGACCAGCATAGGAAGACCGGTAAAGGGATCGTAGTGAGCCTGTCCCGCCTTTGCGAGGCGCGCGAGGACATTGCCCTCTTGTGCCCCTCGTCTGATCCAGACTTGCAGGCTCGCCAGGCGAAGCCGCGCATCGGTCTCCACCATACGCCCAACATAGGGATCCCATGATGGGAGCGGCTCGACTCCAAGAATGTGTTCGATCGGGTTCGCCACGTAGTCCACCACGCTGACCGCGGAAGTCCGAAGAAAGCTGGACGGTTTCGGCAAGCTGGTATAACGCCCTTCCGCCACCGCTTTGCTCGCTCCCTCGTAATAGTCCGCATAGGCATTGGCTCGCTGCTGCAGTGGAAGCGGCATAGCCGCCGCCACGGCAACGTATAGGGGACGATCGCCCGTCTTGTCGTTCTTCAAACTCGCCGGTGCAGCCTTTGTCGCCCACAGGAGATGGCTCTGCATAGGCCATCGAAGGGACAGCTCAACCTGATCGAGAGGACGAACGATCTTGCCAAGTCGGCTGAGCGCTGCCCCATCGAGGTCTTGATGGGACAAGAGCCCTGATGCGATTGCGACGTCGTCCTGAACTGCCGTCGCTGCCAACATCTTCACCATCAAGGTCTTCGATTGCCCCAGCGCAACGCGCCACGCTGCCATATCGGTCTCCAGCCGTTCGATGCCGGTGCTGGGATCCTGCGCGAACCCTTCTGCCAGGTACAACCGATGGGCCAACAGAACATGGGCACAGTTCGGACTCAGGATTTGTCCGTACCCCGCATCTTCAAACGGCATCGACAGCCACTGCTGGTAGCGCTTGAGGGCAACCGCTTCTTGAGCCACCCATGATCGTACTGCTGCAGCCTGCGGCATCATATGCAATATCGGGTCGGCGCTGGTGAACCACCTACGAACCGCGTTGGTGGAGCTCCCTGTCGTCGCCCCCTTCCCCTCATCACCGGCCATGCAGGCGCTCGCAGCCTCGCGCTCGCTCCCTTCCACCTTGCGCTCGTAACCGGCTTGGAGCGGATCCTGCTCCTGAGAAGCGTCGAAGCCGAGCAGCAAGAAATACCCGTTTTTTCTTGAATCCGTGAGCGCCGGGGGAGGATTCGTTGTCAGGTCGCGGTAGACCGGCGACGGAGGAGCTTCCATCACTTTCCATGCCAATCCGACCGCGCCGATACCGACCGCCACGAGCACAACGCAGGAAAAGGCCAACCCCACACACAACCGGACAATCGATCGCGTCGTCGAAAAACAGGATCCGATAAACGACGAGATGCCGATGCGGACCCGCGCCACTCGCGAAGCAAACCGAGGGCGCGACCTGGGCAGCGCCGAATGATCCTGCGTATGAACCTGGCTTTTTTCTTCCGTTGAGTCAAAAAGAATATCAACCGCCGACGCGGCGACCGAGAGCGCAGGTTCTGTCTTCGAGTAAGCGGCTTCGATGCCGGGATCCTGCCATATCGCGGAAGGCGGCGGGGGAACATTCACAAACGTGATCGCTTCACTCGCCCGAACCCACTCCGGTCTCGTATCTTCCTGAGGAGCAATTTTTTCCAGGATGGGCGCAACCGCTTCAACGACACGATTCGCCTCCAAAGGAACCGATTCCCATCCACCACTACGCGATAGCTCAGCGACCGC
>JANOOS010000264.1:0-2508 GCA_031421455.1 Nitrospira sp. | reverse complement strand
AGGCCGGTGATCCAAATAGCGAAAGCTAACCCGTGAGGGGTGAGGGGTAAGGGGTGATCAGGAATAGCTTGTTCGTTCATCGTACTCGCTCATCATAGATCACTCACACCCTTCACTCCCGGCAATATTCGTTCACCCGCGACGGGTCGAAGCGCGGCTCATCCAACACATGCTCGATAAATCGGAAGATGGTCCGGCGCACCTCGATCGACAGTTTGGGGTACCACAGAGGACTCGCCAAGACTAACCCTCGAAATGCAAAGAATGGGGCGGCTGACTCTGTGACCGCCTCATCGTGACTCGCCTCCACATAACTGTCCCAAAAGAGGCGGAACAGCACTTCCAACGGCCCTTTCAGAGAACCCCAGCGACAGAGTGAGAAGAACAGATAGTTGATCGTCATCGAGGTCACATCGTCTGCCGGTTCCCCCCACTCCCCTCGTGACCGGTCAAGCACTGAAAAATCCGTTCCTTTTCGGAACAAGACATTCCAGGGATGAAAATCCCCATGGACTTGCGACAACCGCTGACTCTCTCCGCGCAGTTGCCAGCGCCAGCGATTGCAAGCTTCTTCAACCCCGCGTAAGAGATCCGCCGAGATAAACTCATAACGATCCGGGTAACTATCGGTCAATCCCATAATACATTCGCCGTGACCGATCAATTCCCTGAGCCGGCGTCGATAGAGGGCGGGGTCTCGACGCTTTCTAGCATGGATTTCCGCCAGGTAGCGCGCCAGAGCTATCGTCCGCTCTCGATCCTGTTTCCTGAGCCTTCCGCCTTTGGCCAATCGTTCCAGATCGAGATGATAGCTGGCCCCCTCCATCCACTGAGTGAGGACGAAAAATTCTTCTGCCGACGCGACCGACATAAGTTGTTGATCGGATGTAAAAGCGCCAACGTCGAGCGCCTTCACATGGCGCGGCAAGCGTCCATAGGAGTCATAGTCCCACAGGATCGCCTGGGCCCGATCCGCCGGATGCTCATGGCCGAATGGACCAGGCTTCATGGTCTCAAGTACAGCAGACTGCACCTGGCTGCCCAGGCGGAACGTCAACTTGACCGGCGTGCCATAGCCATACTGTTTCTGAGCCCCCTTCGAACTGGCCTTGCCGATCACCTCATAGGACAGCAACGTGACCGCGGGACCGAAGCGAGTCCGGAGATACTGTTCAAGAGAATGTTTCCTCAGCGTCAACATCAAGCCGTACCCTCGCAAGTCATGTTCCAACGTGAATCAGGCGCAAGGCGGGTGGTAAGGGGTGAGGAGTAAGGGGTAAGGGGTAAGAGACTGACGCATTGAGCTTCACTACCAGGAATGCGCCTGGGGAGAAATGCGCCACTTCAATAATGCGAGAGGTGCTTGCCGGGGCAAGAGGCATGAAATATCAGCCCCCTAGCCTCGCGCCTCTAGCCCCTCGCCTCCTTCTGAGGCGGGCACATCGCTTGCTGATATCAACCAGTAGCTGGTTGATCTGGTTTGTTTTGTTTGTTTGGTTGATTTGGTTCATCTGGTTAGTTTCATTCAACCAAATAAACAAGACAAACCAAATGAACAAGAGAAGCAGCAAAACGGCTTCACATTAAGCGGGAGTTATCCATGCCGATGTATGACTACAACTGTCTGGACTGCGGAAAGGAATCGTTGGTGGTCTTGACGCTGAAGGAACATGAATTCACCAAAGTGATATGTCCGAAATGCGGCAGCATCAAGATGCAGCAACTCTATTCACCGTTTGTGGCCCACACGACCAAGAAAAGCTGACAGCATGCTGAAAAAGCCCGCCAGCCTGACTTGTTCATTTGGTCTGTTCGGTCTGTCTGGTTTGTTTGGTTGCATGAGACTAACCAGAAGGACCAGACAGACCAGATGAACCAGACAGACCAGAAATTTTCCACAGCTATTTAGGAGGCGTGATGCGAATTTTCTCCCGGAGCATAACAGCCACTCTGAGCATGGGACTCATCGGTCTCCTGTTCGTTCCTCTCGTCCACGCACAAGATTATCCGACCGATAGCACACGCGGCAAAGCCGTATATCAGCGCCATTGCCAAGCCTGCCACGGTGTCGGAGGCTTGGGGGATGGACCTGACGCGAAGGCTCTCAAAGTAGCACCGGCCAACTTTCACCGTTTCTCCTCTTTCCTGAAATCCGACGAAGAACTGTTGAGGACCATCGAGCACGGGGTCGTCTTCAGCCCCATGCATTCATGGCGAGGCCAGCTGACGGACGGAGAGATGCTAGATGTGGTGTCCTACGTGCGTCTGTTATCCCAGCAGGGGCAGTAATAGGATGCTGAAAAAGCCCTCCAGCGTGAATCGAAGGTTAAGGTTCAGGCTAAGGTTGAGGTTCAAATGAAAACTTCAGATCTTTGCTCAACCTTGATCTCGACCTCAGCATATCTGCGCGCTGGACGGCCATTTTGAGCATCTTGCGGAAAATCTTTCTTAAGGAGTCACGAATGAAGAAAACGTATGTCAGAGTCTGTGCTGTCCACGCGGTGTTGA
>JANOOS010000263.1:0-2667 GCA_031421455.1 Nitrospira sp. | reverse complement strand
ATTCCGCGGAGGAAATTCGTTTCCGCTTGGTTGGATACCTCGGAGAGGGAGTCGAGAATGGTATGTTCGGGGTTCAGTGTCTCTGCCTGGTGCTGGGCGAAGTTGTGCAGGGTGACCCCATGGCCAACCGTCCTGGTGCCTTTGTCGGGCTCCAGGACTCCGGCTAGCATTTTGAGCAACGTACTTTTCCCGGCGCCGTTTTCTCCCACCAGCGCGATGCGTTGCCCCCGTTCGACGGAGCAATCCACTCGCTCATAGACGACTTTCTCTCCGTAACGTTTTGACCCGCCCTGTATTTCTAAGACCTGCCGCCCGCTTGCTGCCGGGAGGGGAAACTTGAACTTCACCCGCTTGGGGTCGCGCTTGATCTCGATCATCTTGACCTTGTCGAGCTGCTTGATGCGCGATTGAACCTGGCTGGCTTTGTTCGCTTGGTAGCGGAATCGATCCACGAAGGTTTGGACCCGCGCGACCTCTTTCGCCTGGCGCCCTGCGGCAGCTTCACGCTGAGCATCCCGTTCTGCGCGGATCTTGAGGAACGAGGTGTAGTTGCCCCGATATTCTTCCATCTTATGGTGCCGGAGATCCCAGATATGGGTGACGACACGATCGAGAAACGCTGTGTCATGGCTGATGAGCAACAGCGTCATCTCCGAATCCAGGAGGAATTGCTCGAACCAGCGCTGCGTCGGTTTATCCAAGTGGTTGGTCGGCTCGTCGAGCAGCAGCACGTCGGGATTGGTCAGCAGCAGATGCGCGAGGGCCACCCGCATGCGATAGCCGCCTGAAAGCTTTTCGACTTCACGGCTGAAGTCGATCTCCGAAAATCCCAACCCCATGAGGATCCGTTCGGCTTCATGTTCCGGATACAGATCGCGATGGGTCGCGTCCAATACGTTCTTGCCCGTGATGGTCTCGAGTTCCTGCGGTAGGTAGCCGATGCGGAGACGAGGCCGCTTGCGGATTCCTCCCTTATCGGGAGATTCCTCTCCGAGGATCATCCGGAACAGCGTGGTTTTGCCGGCGCCGTTAGGTCCCACCAGTCCAACCCGTGAACCGGGGCGGAGATGCGCCGTCGCACCCTCAAGCAGAATCCTCGTGGAGTATTGTTTATAGACCGACTCGATTTGGAGCATGTATTCCTGGATAGGCTAGGGGCTAGCGGCACGAGGCTAGAGGGGAGGAATTGAAGAGACCAGTTCGGCGTGAGACCCGGAGCCAAATCCGAAAATTACTCTTACCTGTAGCCCCTTGCCGCTCGCCTCCTGCCTACTGTTGAAGTTGGTGGAGCTGGCCGGGATTGAACCGGCGACCTCGTGAATGCCATTCACGCGCGCTCCCAACTGCGCTACAGCCCCATGTCGGTTGTCTTGGAAATACGTGAAAATCCGTGTGAAACAGCGGTCATGCTAACATGGCCCTCTCGCGGCAGTCAAGAAAACGGGAGGGGAGCAGCCAGACCATCCTTCTTGCTCGCAGAACGCGCACGGGCTCGTCTGTCTGGTTGGCTGGTCTTTCTGGTCTGTCTGGTTCCTCTGGATGAATTTCCAGTCCGATCAACCAAACAAACCAAACAAACCAAATAGACCAGATGAACCAGCATTCGTTGGACGCGCGCAGTGGAAGATCAATCAGCCCCCATCCCTAGAAACATAACGAGCGAGCTTGGAAGGAGCATGTATATCGTTCGACGCGCGCAATAAGAGACAATTGGGGCCTGCCCTTGAGGATGAAAGGAGAGAAACGAGCTAAGAATAAAGCGACTATTACAGTTCTTGACAAACTACGGAGTCGCTCCTACCATGACCCCTCGGCTCTGGCTCTCGGTCCCGCCAGGGCTCTTTTTTTTTGGGGAGCAAGTCAGGCAATGGCAAATCTCGTGGTGATCGGAGCGCAGTGGGGCGACGAAGGCAAGGGCAAGATCGTGGATATCTTGGCCCGAGATGTCGATGCGGTGGTTCGCTACCAGGGGGGGTCCAACGCGGGACATACCGTGATCAATGAACGGGGCACCTTCGTGTTTCACCTCATTCCCTCAGGCATCCTCTATCGCGGGACGCTCTGTGTGATCGGAAACGGGGTCGTCGTGGATCCAGCCTCGTTGATTGAAGAGCTGGACCATCTCCAGACTCAAGGTGTGAAGATCGGAAAGAATTTCATCGTGAGTCAGCGCGCCCATCTCATCCTGCCCTATCACAAGGCCATCGACAAAGCAGCTGAACAGTCGAAAGGCTCTCGCCGGATCGGCACGACGGGGCGGGGGATTGGCCCATCCTATGCCGATAAGATGTCGCGGGTCGGTATTCGCATGGGGGATCTGCTCAATCCAAAGGCTTTTCGAGCCAAACTTGAAGAAAACGTGGTCGAGATCAATTGGTTTCTCGAGCAACTGTACAAGCTGGAGCGTTTCGACGTCGACAAGGTGTTCCGGCAGTATATGGTCTATGCCGATCGGCTGAAAAGCCATATCGTCGATACCGCCATGCTCGTCAATAAGATGATTGAGAGCAAGAAGATCGTGTTGTTCGAGGGGGCACAGGGGACACACCTGGATGTGGATTTCGGCACCTATCCCTACGTCACCTCTTCCAGTTCTACGGCCGGCGGGGCTTCAACGGGAACCGGTGTGGGGCCGACGAAGATCGACGCGGTCCTCGGAGTCGCCAA
>JANOOS010000262.1:0-5485 GCA_031421455.1 Nitrospira sp. | reverse complement strand
CCAGACAAAGCGCAAAAATGATCCACTCTTGCATCATCTTATCGATCTGTCTGTCGCATGAGAAGCGACAGATGAAATTGGTACGGGTGCCCTCTGAAGGCGGAAGCGTTACACCGCCGGCGTCTTGGCTGACTCAATGTCTGTTGCTGTGATCAGGCTAGATAAGTAATCAGCGACAAAATTGAGCGCTTCCTCCCGGCCATCCGCACGACGGCCCTTTTCTCGTCGCTGTACCGATAGCTCGTGATCGAGATCTGATTTCACTTCGGTGAGAACTCGCTGAAGCGACGAGGGAGTCAAGTTTGCATCCATATCTTCCAGCTCTTGGCAGCGATCAAGAACCCAATTTAATCCTTCGATCCGCCCGGCGTAGTGTTCCTGCTCAGCGGTGTCAATCCGTGACATCGTAGTGGCAAATGTTTGGGCTTCGTAGATGAGATTGTAGAAACTGGTCACTGCTCGCTGTAGGGTTGGATTCATGGCACTCCTTTACACAAATTATGATCCACCAGATTATACACGAGAATGCCAAGGCGACAAGGAAAAAGTTGTAGGCTAGGTAAACAGGAGGGAATGAAACTCGTTCATGAAGCCGTAATAGAGCGGGGCAAAGTCTTTGAGGCTCTCGGGACTGGTTTCCTTTAACCGTTTGAAGAAGAGGATCTGGGCGCGAGGGTTGATCTGTTCCAGGAGCTGACCCAACTGAGCCATGGTGTAGCTGCCGGTTGGGACGCTGAGAACATAGTGTACAAGACGTTCGACGAATTGTTGGGCGAGATACTCGCTGGCGAGGTATCCGTCCGGGAGTTTTCCTGAAGCTAGAAACTCGTCGAAGGGTATAGCTTGCGCCGCATATGGGACCGATGGTTGCTGACTAGAGGTCACGCCGATGATACCCCAGCTTGTAATGGAGGAACGTCCGCATGCTTCTGCAACTCTACTGGACCCCCTGTGGTGCGTCAAGTGCGAAGAAGGAGCAGGCAGGACTGAGCCGAAAGACCAAGAAGAGTTAAATCGCCTTCCGCTGACAGGCGGCTAAACAGCCTGGGTAGAGTACGGTAGTTGCTGATCCGCTGGAGATAGAAAAAGAATGTCTGGTGCTCTGGCAGACTGTCGCCGGTCATCTTCCAGAGTTCATCCCGTAAGAATCCGGTCTTGTCAATGCCCAATAGGCTGCTTGACAGCTTCATTCATGCATCAGTAAAATCCAATCCCTCTGACCGACAGTGATCGAGCGGGAATAGCTCAGTGGTAGAGCATCGCCTTGCCAAGGCGAGGGTCGCGGGTTCAAATCCCGTTTCCCGCTCCAATATTCTGTCTTCTTCTCAAGATGCCATCCTCTCACGGTTCACGTTTCCCGCCTCAAGTTTCACGGTTCCTGGGAGCGATTAGCGGACCACATGGGTGAGGGACTGTAACTGCCCCACCTGCTCAGCTGCATGAGAGAGTTCGCCAGGGGTGAGCGGGGTTTGACTGAATCGCCCCTGATGGTAGAGGGCGGTTACGTTAGCTACTATGGGAGCGGCTGCTTTCCATTCCTGTTCAACCAGTCTGGCAAATTCACTGGCTGTGGCAGTTGGAGACTTCCTCACGCCATGCCTTTCCATCATGCGAAGCATACGGGCGTAGAGCTGAACGATCGCAAGTTCCGGATGTGATGTCGGAAGATGTGTGGTGGCCCATAGCGCGATCCTATCCCGAAGCATAAGAAGGAATAAGGCCGAGCCAGCCACGATCACTCCCGTGATGAGTTCCAGCATTCCTAGATGGAATGTCCGGACCATGTGCATCAGACGGCTGAGAGTCTGACCTATCGGAGCACTCAGCAGCGAAACCCCGCGACTCACTCTTTCTCGTAACGCATCAGTGCCTTCTCGAACTCCATGAACGACTGCCAGTTGATCCTTCACACTATAACGGACAAATAGGCGATCCCACTGTAACCGGACGGATTCCCCGAATCGGGTGAGAGGTGCCCAGCGAGAAGTGGAAACTGCTGCGCTGACGGTGGGGGTGGGATCCATGGTGATCCAGCCTGAGTGAGGAAAGTAGACCTCGACCCAGGCATGGGCATCCCGCTGGCGGACGGTAAAGTAGCCTCCGTATTCATTCCATTCCGTGGCCAGAAACCCTGTCACGAGTCGAGCAGGAATGCCGACGGTTCTCAGCATGACAACCATAGCGGTCGCGTAATGTTCGCAGTACCCTGTCTTTCGGGTAAAAAGAAATTCCTCGAGCGGGTGACTGAGCGTAGCCGTGTCGGCTTCAAGGCTGTAACTATAATTTCCCAAGAGATGTTGTTGAATCGCCAATGTTCGTTCGAAAGGGGTCGTGGCTTCGTGGCTGACGCGACGCGCCAAGTCTGCGACATGCTGTGATGCTGCAGGAACCTGAAGATAGTGGGCAAGGATTGCGTCGGGATAGTCCAATGCCGAGGCGATCCGTTCGTCTGCCGCAAGTTGTGGCGGTTGAGAGATGACGGAGTATCGGATGCGAGAGGCAGGGGGAACCGGCAAACGGAGCCCGCCCATGGCATCGGCCTGTATCTCAAGAAACTCGCCGCTCACGAGTTCCGCGAATGGGGCAGCAAACAGAACGGCGGTATCGAGCGTCTCCAGCATGATGTCTTGGCGAACTGATCCTGACAGGCTATTTGAGGAACGACTGCCGGGCGGGCGAACGAGGAATGTTCCCTCAGCCACGAGACTCAACGAACGCCGGCGAGTACCGCTGTGGGTCCATGATTGTCCATTGTACTGATCGTAGGCGAGGCCTCTCAGATACAGTCGGTCTTTATCAACGGCTGGTTGGTCCGGCAATTCAACCCGCATGACGATCTGAGGATCTTGTTTAACAGACCCAATCGTCCCAAGGTCAACCCGATCGGAAAACCCCGTTGCCCGCAATGCCTCGCCACTCGTTTTTTGCAGCACGCCCGCACCCATACGAGGGATGAGGAAAAAAATGGCGAGCGTCAGAGCGACTGCCAGAACGGCAGTTCCGTTCGTCAGCCAAAAGAAGTGGCGCGTGATGCGGATCGGGATTGTCTGGTGACAGACTGCTGTGTTTATGGGTGGGACAGCGGCGGCGGTTTCCCCCGTTTCTTGGGTCATGTGATACAGCAAGAGTGTCCAGACCGCCGTGATCAGATACAGCAGAAAAATCGGGACATACCAGGCATCGCTCGTCAGTGCTGCGGATGCCAGGATTGCCATGAGACTAATTGCATAGAGATGCCGATAATCACGCCGCTGTTGGAGGGTGAGTAACTTGATCGCAAGCAGCACAACCAAAAAGTGGATGCCCGCCGGGAGAAGGTCTCGTGATACCACCGTGAGATCGATCAGCACGATGACGAAGGCGCCGATCAGCAGGACATTCCACATGGCCGGCGAGACGGTGACCCGCGCGATTGCCCGTCGAATGATAGAGACGCCTCCTGCGTGGAGCGCCGAGAACATGAGAATGATCACCATGGGGAGGGCAAGCCAGAACGGGACACTCTGCGCAAGCACAAGCCCGCTAAACGCCAAGGTGGCAAGGAGAACGGAACTGAGGGCAAAGGCCTGATCAAAAGGCATGGGTCAACTCTTCGAGTTGCGCGGCGTGGAGCACCCGATCGGCTCGCACCGCATTTGTGGCTGCAGCCTGGTTCGACCAGGGAAGAACCGCCACCGTGTACCCTCGCTCACCTTCGTTGTTGAACAGGGAATGTTCTCTGTCATTGCCGACTCCATCGGCTTCAGGCCACTGCCTTTCGCACAACGCCAATAGACGCAGCATCGCCAAGAGGTGAGCGGGCCCCGACCCGAATCCGGAATCTTCCGTCCCTACAATGAGTTGCACAGGGTAGGCACGCTCCGTCAATTGCCAGAGCAGTGACGCCACGAATGTCACGCTTCGTTCGAAAAGAGGGCCGCCTTCTTCTGGGGCCACAACTGAGAGGATGACTGTAATGCGTCGCTGATCCTCCGCTTCGGTCTCCCGCACGATCAGCTGAGAAGTACGGGCAGTGGTCATCCAATGGATAGCTCGCGAGTCGTCGCCAGGGTGATACAAGCGGAGGTTGTACAGTTGGGTTCCATCTCCTCGTCGAGAGAGAGACTCTCCCTGCCCCTCGCTGAACAATTCATCTACAAATCGTAGTGTAAGTGGCTTGATGGGAGGACTGACGAGAAGGTGTGCCTCTGTAGAATAGCGCCCTATTTTACGGAACAGTCCAAAGGGAAATAGCGTCTGCACTCCGATGCCTTCAAACCGGATCCACCCCCGTTTTGTCGCAAGCAATGGATAGGACAGAAGCACCGAACTCTGCGGCGGCAGGAGGTGAATGGCGAGACCCCGGTCGACATCTTTGCCTTCGACGACATCCAGTAACCGCAGTGAAAAGCTTGGCAGATGCCTGTTCCGGTTGGTAACTGAAAGTGTGAGGAGGGTTGGTTCGTTTGCCATAATGAGATCGGGCACATGACGGTGAAACTCTAATCGCCGAAGACAGTGCTCCGAAAGCAATCCGGAAATCACGATGAAGCTGAGCATCATTGCGAGGAGTAAGTAGAACAGGTTGTTGCCGGTGTTGATGGCGGCAAGCCCGATCCCCAATGTGAAGAGCAGAAACCTGGTTCCTTCAGGTGTGAAATGAATCGACCGCCGCCGGAACATGCCACGGATGAAGGAAACGGCTGGTGCGGCACGGAGGTTGAGAGGTAGGTGCTTCACGCGCGTAGTTCATCCAGTTGATTAGCTAGCAGGAAGCTGAAAAAGTCCGCCAGCGCCACGCACCGTGGCGCAAGAAGCGCGCGACATGCGAGAAAGGCGCGATTCGAAGTTCTGGGTTCGACGTTCAGAAAACCTCGAACTTCGGACTTCGAACCGTCGTCCGTCTTGCCTTTCCCGCCAGTCTCGCGTGTCGCGTGCGGCTATTTAGACAGGGACGGGAACGGTTTCGACAATATCGAGCACCATACGCTCTGCCTGTTCAAAGCTCTGTGTCCGCATGCCATGGGTCCGGGTCAACATGACGCGGTGGGACAGCACGATCGGCGCCAGTTCTTTGATGTCGTCGGGAAGGCAATAGTCGCGTCCGCGGACGACCGCCAACGCTTTGGCCGCCTTACTCAGCCCTAGCGCTCCACGCGTGCTGACTCCCAGGGACAAGAGCTCGCTCTGACGAGTGGCTTGGACGATCGCGAGCAGATAGTCCGTCAGACTCTCCTCCATATGGACCTGATCCACACGGGTCTGCAGGACCAATACTTCCTGTGCCGACAGCACCGCTTCCAACGTTTCAGCGGGATGCAATGAATAGGGACGGTCGAGCACCTTTCGCTCTTCCTCTGGCGTAGGATATCCAATACAGAGGCGCATCAGAAACCGGTCGAGTTGGGATTCCGGAAGGGGAAACGTCCCATGATATTCAGCGGGATTCTGCGTGGCAATAACCATAAAGGGCTGCTCAAGCGGATGCGTCTGATTGTCGACGGAA
>JANOOS010000261.1:0-2045 GCA_031421455.1 Nitrospira sp. | reverse complement strand
CTCATGATGGTCATGGGCGTGCTCGTCGGAGCGAATTTCCTCCCACAACCGCCGGTACTGCCATTTGGATCGTTGCACCTCGCGGCCTACACCCATATGGCCTTGATCGGATTTATGCTACAGACAGTCATTGGAACCTTGTCTTATGGCATCCCTGAGATACTGGCGGCCAGCCGGATTGCGAGCCGGAAAAAACAGGCGCCCTATCGAGATCAACTCGCAGCCATCATGGACCGGTGGCGAGCCGTTCAGCTGATTGGATTGAGCTTGGGGACAATGGGCTTCGGCTTGCTCGCTGCGATGACCTGGAACTTCCCGCTCAGTGCGCTCTCCATTCAGATTGCGTCCTGGGTAACTGTCGGCCTGCTCCTTGGCAGCTTGACCATTTTTACCGCCAAGCTCGCCTGGGCTTTCGGGGTTTCGCCCTCAGGAGCCGTCGTTTCTCTCCCTAACAAGATACTGAAAGAATCCACCAGCGCCATAGATCCTGCCGCGTGAGACGGGAGATAGGCGAGAACGGCGCGATCCGAAGTTCGGGGTTCGAAGTTCCGAAAACCTCGAACTTCGGACCTCGAACCCTCCCCGTCCAGCTTGTCCCGCCAGTCGCGCTCGGATATCGTATAGTGGCTTTTCCTGTTGCGCGACAGGTGCGGTTATTGACGTTCCAGCTGTTACATTATTCTCTCAGCGTAATGCGTGATTGAGACCGCTCCTTGGAAGAATCCCTGACATTTCATGATCGCCTCGGCCATGGCATTGCTGCCATCCTGAGCACGCCCGACGAACCGACGACGCGTCTCGCCTTGCTGTGCCATGGTTTTCTCTCCGGCAAGAACAGCACAACCAACAAGACCTTGACCAGGCTCCTCAATGGACAGGGCCTGGCGACTTTTCGGTTCGACTTTTTCGGCCAAGGAGAAAGTGACGGCCCCTTCGAAGAGATCACAACAACCCTGGCCGTACATCAAGCCGAAACCGCATTGGATCTGGTCATCGCCAGGGGCTACGACAGAATCGGACTCGTCGGTTCAAGTTTCGGAGGACTCGTCGCCATCCTCACGGCAGCCCAGCGCCGCGACATTTGCTGTTTGGCCCTCAAATGTCCCGTGGTGGATTTCGCGGAAGAGCTTCGCTTAACGTTTGGGCTTGACGAGTTGGCTCAGTGGCAAGCCACTGACACGGTTCCGAACATCATGGGAGGGCCTGATCGAATCCGTTTGCGATATGATTTTTATGAAGACTGCCTCAGACAGATCGCCTATGGGCCGGCTGAACGAATCGCCATACCCACACTCATTGTCCAAGGTGAAAAGGATGAGTGTGTCCCCCTCCATCAAAGTCAGCGACTGTATGACGCACTAAGAGGACCGAAGAGGCTCGATCTCCTGCCTGAGGCTGATCACCAATTCACTAGAGGAGACGACTTTCGCCAGATGACCACATCGATCGCTGATTGGCTCGTTACCCATCTCTCCCAGAAGCCGTGAAACGTGAAACGAGGGTCAAGGGTGAAGCTGCGGCCTTGCTGGAAGACAGTTTGAGCCACCGCTTTGATGAGAAAAGTTGTGGGCTTCAACGTGCGAATGGAATCCGGCAGGCTGATCAAAACGGTCATCCAACAAGGCCGCAGCCGATGGCCACACCGCAGGCGTACCCTCTGGGGTACGTTGAGGATGTGGCCGAGGTGAGAACGCCGTTGGGGATCGTTTTCATCAGCCTTTTAGGATTTGGCGCAACGGAAGCCACTATAACTATTCCGAGTTTCTGGTGGCAATTTGAATCGCCCATAGGTGAGAAGATATTTCGGCAGGTCGGACCACGATCCACCGCGTAACACTTTAAACTTTCCCTGTTCAGAGCCTTGCGGATTCTGTTCCGGCGAGGTTTTATAATAGTCCGCACCATACCAATCCTGCACCCACTCCCAAACATTCCCAGCCATTTGATAGAGCCCATACGGACTCTTCCCCCGCTCATAGGACAGCGCGGGCATCAAGACCTGGCTATAGCTGAACCGCGCGCCCAATGCGAAATTCGCCAGATCC
>JANOOS010000260.1:0-3031 GCA_031421455.1 Nitrospira sp. | reverse complement strand
TGACACAGGGATGCGGCACGACAGCTTCAAGTGCCTCGCCCAGGCTCAGGTCAATTTTCAATACACCCAGCGTACGGCCACGGAACAAGGCCAGCGCGCGATGTGAGGGAATGGTGCGGATCGTTTCCGAGTAGGTATAATAATCGCGGAACTTTTCGTCTTGAGCTGTTTCCTTGCCTTTCATCACGCTGGACGTGACGACGCCCTGATCCCACAGGCGGGTACGCAATTTCGCGAGCAGCTCGGCGGTTTCGGCAAAGCGCTCGACCAGAATATCCCGCGCACCCTCAAGCGCAGATTTGGCGTCCGGCACGTTGATAGCCTCAACGCCCTCAGCGGCAGGTTGCACGTTCAAATACTTCGCCGCTTCCTGCTCAGGGTCGAGCGTCGGATCGGAAAACAGGGCATCGGCCAGCGGTTCCAACCCAGCCTCGCGCGCAATCTGCGCTCGCGTGCGGCGCTTAGGTTTGTATGGCAAATAGAGGTCTTCCAGCGTTTGCTTGGTTGCGGCGGCTTCGATGGAGCTGCGCAGCGCGTCGGTGAGCTTCCCCTGCTCTTCGATCGAAGCTAGGATAGCGGCGCGGCGCAACTCCAATTCACGAAGATACAGAAGCCGCTCTTCCAACGTGCGCAAGTGTGTATCGTCCAGGTTGCCGGTGGCCTCCTTGCGATAGCGTGCGATAAACGGCACGGTCGAACCTTCATCGAGCAGAGCGACCGCAGCGGCGACCTGATGGGAACCCACGCCGAGTTCCTTAGCGATGAGTGGAACAATCTTCAGCTGTGCTGCGTCTGAAACTGTCTGGGCTGTTGGAGAAACCATCTGTGTCCGTTACCGATCTTTCCGAAAGCGACACCACGCCGAGTGCCGGCCCACTCTGAGTCGCGCGCGCTTTCTTGTTCAGGTGATATCGAAGGTTTCAGCTTGCGGGATTTACATCATCGTCTGCATCGCTGTTCGAGAATTTAGCAGAAGACTCGTATAACTTCCAGGCCAGATAGATGGCAACCAGGCCCTTCTTCATTCAGGAACAGATCGCATGTCTCAGCGAAGCCGTCCGCGCCGCACGGCTGCCATGAAACCTTGCCCTACATGCCCGCGCAGATTGCATTGCGCCCACTCTCAGGGGTGCGTTACATTGACACCTCATTGAGGTGGAGAACCGTGTGATGGGACAAGTTGCCGAATCTATAGAAAGACAGTCGTTGCTGAGACAGCCTGGCGCGATCATGTTCGTTTCATGTTATGAGCTGGGTCACCAACCCCTTGGTATTGCTCAGCCGATGGGTTTTCTCGAACAGGCTGGATTTGCGCCGGTAGGTCTCGACATTGCGGTGGAGGATATCGATGAAGCGGCCCTCATGCTGGCACGTTTTGTCGGCATCTCGGTGCCCATGCATACGGCGCTCCGGCTTGGGGTGCGGGTCGCCGAGCTTGTCCGGGCGATGAATCCAGCCTGCCACATCTGTTTCTATGGACTATACGCCTCGATCAATACGGAATATTTGCTCCAGAAACTGGCCGATTCTGTGGTGGGAGGAGAGTATGAGATTCCTCTGCGGTCACTCATCGAGACACTCGACCGGGATCAGGCCATCAGTCTCCTCGAAGGAGTGAGTTCTCGAAATCGGGTGGTCGGCCCTTGGTTGCAGCGTGGATATGCCTCAACCGCCTCAACGATCCCGCACCCAATCCCGAATCGCGGCGGACTCCCGATGTTGGACCGGTATGCTCAGCTTGAACAGCACGGCACAGAACGGTTGGTCGGATACGCCGAAGCCAGCCGTGGATGTCTCCATCACTGTCTTCATTGCCCGATCGTGCCGGTCTATGACGGACGCTTCTTTCTCGTCCCGGAATCCGTCGTCCTGGAGGACATACGAAATCAGGTGCGTGCAGGCGCGACGCACATCACGTTTGGCGACCCTGATTTTCTAAACGGTCCAGGGCACTCTCTGAGCATCGTTCGCGCCATGCACAAGGAATTCCCGGATTTGACCTTTGATTTTACCGCGAAGATCGAACACCTCTTGAAGCATCGCGCACTGATGCCAGACTTGAACGTGCAGGGCTGTCTGTTCGTGATCTCCGCCGTGGAGTCGTTTAGCGACCCTGTTCTGGATCTGCTACAGAAGGGACATACAGCCGCTGACGTGATTGTCGCGCTCGGCATTCTACGCAAGGCCGGCATCGCGCTTCGCCCATCGCTCGTGGCCTTCACACCCTGGACCAGTCTGGACGATTACCTCCATATGTTGGACATGGTGGATACGCACGACCTGATCGACGCGACCGATCCGGTACAATTGAGCATTCGTCTCTTGATTCCACCTGGGTCGGCGCTGCTCCACAAGTCTGACATTCAACGGTTTCTTGGTTTACTCGATCAAGCCGGCTTTCAGTATCCGTGGACGCATCCGGATGAACGGATGGATCGGCTGCATCAGTCGGTCAGTGCGATCGTGGAAGCCAGTGCGAAGGAAGAGGAAGACACGATGATGACCTTTGATCGCATTCGCGCAGTTGCCGAAGAGATGGCCGGCCGTCGAGCTGGATCCTCCGCTCGTACAACGCGCCTTGGTCCCGATCGTCAAAAGCCGCCTCGTTTGACAGAATCATGGTTCTGCTGCGCTGAGCCGACGGCCCAGCAGTTCAGACCGCTCTTGACGAAGGGGCATGGGGAAATCTAACAGGATGCTGAAAAAGTCCTCCAGCGGCGTTCTCCTGTTGTCCTAAGACGCGCGAACTGGTGAAGTTCTGACATGCCTGAAAAGTTTTTCGAAGCCTGCTAGAACGGTTGTGTGGAGTCACATATAAGAGGGAGAACAACACGTGGAAGCTGAACTGATGACACAAGGCACTCAGATCCAGGAACTGTTGGGGTTGAAACTACCGGCGGTGGCGATCGCGTTTCGAGACAAGGCCCCAGCGGGTATTCCACGAGTCACCGCTCCTACAGCAGCAGGATGCGGCTATTGGAAGTTAGCAGCTGAGGGCCAGGTCTTCTATACGGAGGCATCGGACCACTAT
>JANOOS010000259.1:0-1788 GCA_031421455.1 Nitrospira sp. | reverse complement strand
GGGATTGCCGAGCAGCACGCAGTGACATTCGCCGCAGGTCTTGCCACGCAGGGCCTCCGGCCGGTAGTGGCGATGTATGCCACATTTTTGCAGCGCGCGTACGACCAGGTGGTTCACGATGTCGCCACGCAAAATCTGCCGGTGACGTTCTGCATCGATCGCGGCGGGCTGGTTGCGGAAGATGGGACGACACACCATGGCGCATTCGATTATGCGTTTCTGCGCCATGTGCCGAACATGGTCGTCATGGCGCCGAAGGATGAAAATGAATTGCAGCACATGATGAAAACCTGCATCCAGTATGACGGGCCTGCCTCGGTGCGGTATCCGCGCGGACAGACTCTGGGCGTCACCATGGATCCGGAACCGAAGGCCTTGCCGATCGGGAAGGGCGAGTTGCTATGCGATGGCACGGAGGTGGCAATCGTGGCCATCGGTGTGCCGGTCGCTCATGCGGTGACGGCGGCGAAACGGCTTGAGGATGAAGGTATTTCCACAGCGGTGGTGAATGCGCGTTTCGTGAAGCCTCTGGATCAAGACTTGATTGTCGAGGTGGCGAAGCGCGTCCGATACGTGGTCACGGTCGAAGAAGGCAGTAAGATGGGCGGGTTCGGCTCAGCCGTTCTCGAAGCCCTGTCCGATGCCGGTGTGACGGATGTGACGACGAAAATCCTGGGGTTGCCGGATCGATACATCGAGCAAGGGCCTCAAGATTTCCTGCGCGAACGATACGGGTTGACGGCAGAAGGCATCTATCAGAGCGTGAAGGAGTTGATTGGGAAGACACCGGCTTCCTCACGAGAGAGGTTTGCCCTGGCCACATCGTCCGATCATCTGCCTCACGGGGATGAGCAGGGGAGCTGACCGAAGAGGTGAGGGGTAAAGGGTTAGGGGTGAGGCGAGCGGAGTCAAATGCACATTACTAGACGGAAAACGCGGCAGATTATGGTCGGCAAGGTCAAGATTGGCGGAGATGCGCCTGTGTCCGTGCAGTCGATGTGTTCGACCGACACGCGCGATACTGTGGCGACAATTGAGCAGATTCGTCAGCTGGAGGCCGCAGGCTGCGAACTGATCCGCGTCGCTGTGCCGGACGATGAGGCGGCTGCAGCACTGCCAAAGATCAAAGCAGCGATGACCGTGCCGCTGATCGCGGATATTCATTTCGACCATCGACTGGCATTGAAATCCGCTAAGATTGTGGACTGTGTCCGGATCAATCCTGGCAATATCGGGGCCTGGTGGAAAGTCGAAGAAGTCATCAAGGCCGTGAATGACCACGGCATTCCGATCCGCGTCGGTGTCAATGGCGGCTCGCTGGAACGGGATCTGTTGGACAAGTACGGCTGGCCGTCACCCGAAGCCCTGGCCGAATCGGCGCTCAATGCCGTCCACGCGTTAGAAGACGTGGGATTCACGAACATGAAGGTGTCGCTGAAGGCCTCGGATGTGCACCATGCGATCGATGCCTATTGGTTGTTTGCGCACCAGTCCGACTATCCGTTGCACATCGGTATTACTGAGGCAGGGACGGCCATGACAGGAGCCGTCAAATCTACGATGGGACTTGGATACCTGCTCTCGCAGGGCATCGGGGATACATTGCGTGTGTCGCTCGCTGCCGATCCGGTTGAAGAAGTGAAAGTGGGGTTCGAGATTCTGAAGTCGCTCGAGCTGCGCCATCGGGGAATCAATGTCATTGCCTGTCCGACTTGCGGCCGCGTGGAGATCGACGTGGTGAAGCTGGCCAACGAATTGGAAAAGAAGTTGGGGCATATCAAGACTCCG
>JANOOS010000258.1:0-4487 GCA_031421455.1 Nitrospira sp. | reverse complement strand
AGGCTCGGCAACGACACCTATCAAGTCGATCGGGGTGAGGGACAGGACACGATCGTGGAGAATGACGGGACGGTGGGCAATAGCGACTCGCTGCTCTATGGCGCGACGATCAATCCCTTAGACTTGGTCTTGAGCCAACAGGCCAATCATCTCCGGATTGCCATCCATGGATCGACCGACTCGGTCACGGTGCAGAATTGGTTCAGTGCGCCGACCACGGCGCAGGTGGAAACGATCCAGGCGGGCAATGGCCAAACGCTCCTGAGCACACAAGTGGATCAATTGATCCAAGCGATGGCTGCGTTCAGTCAGCAGACCGGGCTCACATGGGATCAGGCCCTCGATCAACAACCCCAGAACGTGCAGACCGTCTTGGCCGCTAGCTGGCAGTAAGACGATATGAGACGTGAGAGGAACGCGATCAAGAAACTATTTGAAGCGTGAGGCGCGGCATGAAATTCGTCAAACGAAACGTGTAAAGGAGGAATCAATTTTGTATTGATCGCGGAAATCATTTGGTCCCTCACCATAAGTGCCCTAAGATGACGCCATGTCATCTTATGGTGGGAACATCTCTCCCAGTCACTCCGGCCCAGCTGCAATTTCCGACAGTACTGGAGCGACCGATACTGGCCTGATGTGTCTCCTGATTCTCGCACGGTTTTATGATTTGCCGGCCGATGGTTCGCAACTGCGGCATCAGTTCGCGCAGTCGGGGCAACTCCTGACCGATACGGATCTCCTTCGTGCTGCTAAACACCTCGGGTTGAAGGCTGGTCTGCTCAAGTCTGAGTGGGGCAAGCTTCCTGGTACCCCCTTTCCTGCCGTGGCTAAACGAACGGACGAACGCTATGTCGTGCTGGCGAAGATCGATGGCGACAAGGCATTGATTCAAGATCCAGTGGAAGGGCGGCCGCTCGTACTTTCTCGTGAGCAGTTTGAAGCGGCTTGGACGGGCGAACTGTTGCTCTTTACCAAGCGAGCGAATCTCCGTCTGCAAGATCTGAAGTTCGATTTCACCTGGTTTATTCCCGCTCTCGTCAAATACCGAAAGTTCCTGGGCGAAGTACTTATTGCCTCCTTCTTTCTCCAACTCTTCGCTCTTCTCACGCCGCTCTTTTTGCAGGTCGTCATCGACAAGGTTCTCGTGCATAAAGGGTTCACCACGCTGCATGTGCTCGCCATCGGCATGATCGCGCTGGCCCTATTCGATGCGGTGCTGGGTGGGCTTCGCACCTATCTCTTTTCTCATACCACCAATCGCATCGATGTCGGCTTAGGCGCGCAGTTATTTCGCCATGTCCTGGCGCTCCCACTGGCGTACTTCGAGGCGAGACGAGTGGGGGACACGGTCGCCCGAGTCCGTGAACTGGAGCATATCCGGCAGTTCCTGACGAGTCATTCTGTCACGGTCGTGCTCGACGTGCTGTTCACCGTGGTATTTCTCGCCGTCATGTGGTTCTACAGCCCGCTGCTCACCCTTGTGGTTATGGCGTCGTTGCCGCTCTACGCGATCCTTTCTGTCGCCATCACGCCCATGATCCGCGCCCGGTTGCACGAGAAATTCAATCGAGGGGCAGAGAACCAGTCCTTCCTCGTCGAGGCCATCAGCGGGATTCAAACCGTGAAGGCTCTGGCTGTGGAGCCGCCGCTTCTGCGCAAGTGGGAAGAGCAATTGGCCGGCTATGTCCGTGCGAGCTTCCGCGCCACCACCGTGATGACCGTGGCTGGCCAGACTGGGACCTTTATTCAGAAGGTCACAACGGTGGGCATTTTGTGGGTGGGGGCCTATCGGGTCATCGAAGGGGATCTGAGCATCGGTCAATTGATCGCTTTCAATATGTTGTCGGCACAGGTCACGGGACCGCTGCTGAGGATGGTCAACCTCTGGCAGGAGTTTCAACAGGTCGGTGTGTCGGTGGAGCGGCTGGGGGATGTGCTCAATACGCAGCCGGAGCCTTCCTACAATCCGAATCGAACGACGCTCCCCCAAGTGGCGGGGCAGGTAATATTCGAAGACGTGACGTTTCGCTATCGCCCAGATGGTTCGGAAGTCTTGCGCAAGGTCTCATTTTCCGTGGCGCCAGGAAAGATCATCGGGATCGTCGGACGGTCTGGTTCCGGCAAGAGCACGATTGCGAAGTTGATCCAGCGGCTATATGTCCCGGAACGGGGTCGCATTCTCGTGGACGGTGTGGATCTTGCCCAAGTCGATCCCGCCTGGTTGCGTCGGCAGGTGGGCGTCGTGCTGCAAGAAAACTTTCTGTTCAACCGATCCGTGCGCGACAACATTGCGCTAGCCGATCCCGGGTTAGCGATGGAGCAGGTGATGCAGGCGGCCAAGCTGGCCGGCGCGCATGAGTTCATTCTCGAATTGACTGAAGGCTACGACACGCTGGTCGGGGAGCACGGCTGCTCACTGTCCGGCGGGCAACGCCAGCGGATTGCGATTGCGCGGGCCTTGGTTGCGAATCCGCGCATTCTGATTTTCGATGAAGCCACGAGCGCATTGGACTATGAATCCGAAGCGATTATTCAACAGAACATGGCCCATATCAGTCGAGGACGGACGGTCTTTGTGATTGCCCATCGCTTGAGCACGGTGCGCCCGGCTCACCGGATTTACGTGATTGAGAAAGGCGAGATGGTCGAAGAAGGGTCGCATGACGATCTGCTTCGCATGAACGGAGTCTATGCGCGATTGTATAAGCACCAAGATGGCTATGTGCCAGCCGCATAGATCGTAGGAAGGCTCTACCACAATATGGCATTTGGCGCATTTTCACGGCACTGGACAGTCTGGAAGGCAGCTTGGCAGGCCGAGCGCGGCCAGGCACTCGGTTCTATCCCTGGCGGACGATCGACAGAGTTTCTTCCCGCTGTGCTGGAGATTCAACAGGCCCCGCCCTCGCCTATCGGCCGCGCCATCCTCAGGACGATCATGGCGGTCTTTGCGAGCGCGGTTCTGTGGGCAAATCTCGGCTGGATCGATATCGTGGCTACCGCACAGGGTAAGATTATTCCGAGCGGCTATTCGAAGGTGATTCAACCGTATGAAGCAGGTGTGATTGCCGCGATCCATGTGCAGAACGGGCAACTGGTGAAACGCGGCGATGTGTTGATCGAGCTGGACCCCACGCTGAACCGGGCCGATCACGATCGGGCATCCAATGAATATCGGGCGGCCAAGGTCGAAGCGGCGCGGCTCCGCGCGCTCATTTCTGGCCGCTCAACCTTCGAGGCTCCTCCTGATGGGGATCCTCAATACGTACTGTTGCAAAGGCAACTCCTTCGGGATCAGGTGGCCGAGTATCAGGCCAGAGCGGCTTCGGCGAAGCATCTGATTGACCAGCGCAAGGCGGGGCTTGATCAGACGCGAGAGAATATCAGCCGGCTGGAAGCGACGGTTCCCATGGAGGCTGAACGGGCGGATGCTTACAAGAGGCTCCTCGACCATGAGGCGGTCACGAAGATGGATTTCCTGCAAGCCGAGGGGCAGCGGATCGACAAAACGCAGGAATTGGCCGGGCAGCGCAAGAAGCTCATGCAAGATCAATCCGCGTTCGCAGAAGCCGAAAAAAACTATCGAGTTCTGGTGTCGGAGTTCCAGCAATCCAAACAGATGGAACTCTCGACGATCGAGACCAAGGTGGCGTCGCTGGTGCAGGAGGTGACCAAGGCGGGACAGAGGGCGGACTTCCAGCGCCTGACGACGCCGATTGACGGTGTGGTCCAGCAAGTGGCTGTCCATACGGTCGGTGGCGTTGTGACTCCGGCACAGGAATTGTTGATTGTGGTTCCGCAGGAACATCCGGTGGAGGTCGAGGCACAGGTCGAAAATAAAGACGTGGGGTTTGTCAAAAACGGCCAGATCGTCGAGATCAAAGTCGAAACGTTCCCCTTTACCCTCTACGGGACGATTCCCGGTAAGGTCGTAAGCGTATCCGACGATGCTGCGCCGATTGAAAAGGTCGGCCTGGTCTATCCGACGCGAGTGAGTATTGATCGATCGACGATGCAGGTGGAGGGGAAACAGGTCAATCTGTCGCCTGGTATGGCGGTGACGGTAGAGATCAAGACCGGCCAGCGCCGTGTCATCGAATATCTGCTGAGTCCGTTGCTGAAATCGATTAACGAGAGCCTGCGGGAACGGTAGGTGCGGGTTATTCAATGATGAAGCAGAAGAGAATTGTTCGAGCCATTGGGACATTCCTTTGCGCAATGGCGATCGGTCTCCTTACGATGATGGACCAAGGGGTCGTCTGTGCCGCGGGCGATCCAGACCTGTTGTCAAAGCCGGCGCCCTTGCTGCCGTTGACGCTGACCCTGCGCGATGCGTTGGCGGCTGCGGTGGATAACAATCCGGATGTGCAACTCTACAAAGAGCGTATCGAAGCGGCGCAGGGCCAAGTCCAGACACAATTGGGAGCGATGCTCCCCAATCTCTCCATGAATGTCCGACAGACCCAACAGACGCAGTTTCTCGG
>JANOOS010000257.1:0-20514 GCA_031421455.1 Nitrospira sp. | reverse complement strand
TACTGGCGGTTGTAGCAGTCCCCGATTAGGTGTTTAGGCTGAAGGGATTCAGGCTGAATTGGGTAGGCTGAAGACGATAGGCTGAAGGTCGGAGTTCGAAGTTCTGGGTTCGAAGTTCCTAAAACCTCGAACTTCGGACCTCGAACCGTCGCCCGTCCCGCCCGCCTCTAACTCAGAACTAAGAACCCAGAACTCAGAACTTCTCTGCCCGTCTCGTTCCCCCTCGCAAGGGTCTCTTCCCCCCTTAAGAGTCATATACAGTTTCCCTGCAAAATACTAATGTCTGTCATGCGTGAGGGGGTTCAGGTGTACCAGTCTCCCGCGATCGGACAAGTGATAAAGGTCTATGTGCCGGCGCCCATCACCGTTGCATAGACTTCGACACTTTCGGAAGCGCGGTGGGCCAGGAAGTTGCGTGTGGCTGGAACGACGACGCGGGTTACTACTTAGCCAACCGCACGTTATGTTCTAAGCCAAAGATTGGAATGTGAGTTATGGGGGAGACAACCGGCGCTCTGTATGCGGAAGACTATTCTGAGTTGGGTTACTACATGAGGTCAGCTATGAGCATGATGACAGGTGTGTGTTCGATCCTCGGCATCGTGTGTTTGACAGCGACAACGGTGTTGGCAGAACCGACGCCGTCCGTCATGAACTTGTCCCATGAGGCTTCACAGGAGAAGCCATCGTTGATCGTGACGACGGACTACATCATTGGGCCGGAAGATGTGCTGGATATCACCGTGTGGAAAAGCCCGGATCTTTCAAAAACAGTCCAAGTTCGTCCTGACGGCAGGATTTCTTTGCCGCTGATTGGAGATGTGGATGCTGTCGGCCAAACCAGCGCGCAGTTGACAGAGCGAATTTCTACTCGGTTGAAGGCCTACGTGGAGAGTCCAGCTGTGTCGATTGTGGTGAAAGAGGTCAATAGCTATGCCATTTTCGTATTGGGCGAAGTCGTCAGGCCGGGCCGCTATCCGTTGAAGAGTAAGACGACGTTGCTTCAGGCTGTGACGCTGGCCGGCGGGTTTACGCCGGTGGCGTCCAGAAATAAGATCGTCATTTTTCGTTTTCCCAAGGAGGGAGACTCCTTGGTGAAGATCAAGGCAAGCTTTGACGACATTGTCTTGCGAGATGGGATCAATCAGAACATCGAGCTGAAGCCCGGCGATACCATCGTCGTGCCGTCTGAGTCGATGGTGGTCATGCCAAGCCGGTAGCGTGACGTGGTGCTATGTCAACTCAACCAAGTAAGGCCACGACGATCGATGTCTCTCAGATCGTTGTGCAAAGGGGGAATGTGATGCGCGTCCTAACGAGTTGGTTCCTTTTTGCAGTCTTGGTGGCTGGCGCGACTGGCTGTGCAGGAGACCAGGTCAACTACAAGGTCGAGATGGTTGCGCCCAGCGAGTTTCTCTTAGGTCCGGAGGACGTGCTGAATGTGACCATCTGGAAAAACCAGGACCTTTCTCGTGAGGTGGTGGTTCGTCCGGATGGCATGATCTCGATGCCGCTGGTGGGAGATATTCAGGCTACCGGGCTCACAGCCAATTTGTTGGCAAAGCGTATCGCCGAACGGCTGACGGAATATCTGGCCTCGCCGATCGTGTTCGTTCAGGTAAAGGACGTCAATAGTTACTTCATCTATGTCATGGGTGAGGTGGCAAAGCCGGGCAAGTATTCGCTGAAATCCTACGCCAACGTCATGCAGGGGATCTCTCTCGCCGGAGGGTTCACGCCGTATGCCAAGAAGAACAAGATCAAGGTGCTGCGCGTATCGGCAGACGGCCAAAATGGCAAACATCAGGTCGAAATTCCCGTGCAGTATGACGAGATTCTCAAGGGGAACGCCGTCCCTGGAAATTTCTTTCTCCGAATCGGCGACGTGATTGTGGTGCCGTAATTGCGTAACGCATTACGGTGTGCATGGGCGCTGGGCGGCATGGTCGCCCTCATGATCGGGTTCGGCTCCGGCGCCCAGGCGCAGCAGATGGGGGCGGGCGCCGCCGGGATCGGGGCCGGCCTCTCCTATGCGTCGGTCATGGGGACCGGCGGCGTGGTGTATAAGTTCTCGCCCGAGACCTTTCTCGGCCTGCACTACAGCTACGCGAATGTGGACAACCAGTTCAACGGCAACACGTTTGCCTTCGATCGGCACGTAGCGCAGCTCAGTCTGACCCAGGCGTTCTACTAACGCGGAGCAGTTCACGGACTATCAACACGGTGAAAACTATGACTATGCAAGCCGTCACTCCTCAGGATCTTGTGAAGATCGTGCTCCAGCGAAAATGGTGGATCCTTGCCAGTCTCGTCATCTGTGTGACGGTGGCCAGCGTGGCATGGACCTTTTCCCCAAAGAAGTTCAAGTCGACGGTCGTGGTGACGATTGACAGTCCGAGAATTGCCAAGGAATACGTCAAAGGGTTATCGCAAGCCCAGGAGGGAAGGTACAACGATGATCCGGTGGCCATCGTGATACAGCAAGTCTCACTTGGCCTGACGAACAAATCCATTCTCATGCCAGTTCTTGACATTCTTAAGCCCTACTCCGATGCAGAGGCCGAAGGACAATCTTCAGACCAGCAGATAAAACGACTCCGCAAATCTCTGGTGGTTGGAAAACCCAAAGATAAAGATGGAGGCGTTGGAGTCGGTGTCGCGATATCGTACACCCACACGGATGCTCATATGGCTCAAGCGGTGGCGGCGCTGTTGGCTGTGAAGCTGCAGGAAGACAATCTCACGCGCCGTGAAGGGCTTGTGGTGACCACCACGGAATTTCTTACCGTTGAGCTTGATCGGGTGAAGGGTGATCTTGAAGCCAAGGAACGTGCGATTTCCGACTTCAAGAGAGCGTATATGGGAGAGCTGCCGCAGCAGATGGAGGCCAGTCTTCGCACCCTCGACCGATTACAGACGGATCTCACGAATTCGACTGAATCATTGAACAAGATGGCGGATCGACTGACCGCGTTGGAAAAGTCGATCAGGGAATCTTCCGATAATGCTCAGAACGGGATAGTTGCGTTCGATCGGGATCGGAGAGTGGCAGACACCAGGCTGATCGATCCTCGAATCATCAAACATCGAGAGCTGAAGCAAAAGTTGCAAGAACTCTTGGGGACTTACAAGGAGAGCTACCCGGATGTTGTGCAGACACGACAAGAGATTCGTCAGCTGGAGTCCGCACTGCAGCTCGATGGAATTCAGTCCGGTGCGAATGAGCCGGCAGCAGGAAAGGCCGATGACAATGGTGTAGTCGTCCGCAAGCAGACCGATCCGTACTTGCGCGAGTTGATGCACGAGCGCAGCGAAACGAAGAGGGAGATCGTCGCTCTCAAGGAAAGGCAAACCAATGCTATCCGGCAGATCCAGGAAATAGAGGCTCGAGTCGAGCGTATGCCCGTGAGAGAGCAGCGATTGGCCGTGTTGCTCAGAGACCATGAGAACATGCAGAAGGCCTATCAATCCCTTCTTGATAAACGGACGAATGCCAAAATTATGGCGAATTACGAGAACCAACAGTTTGGCGAGCAGTATCGGATTATCGAGGCGGCCAATTTTCCCGTCTGGCCGGAGCCTCCTAACCAAATCCATTTCCTGCTTGGTGGTCTTCTGGTCGGTTGTCTCGCTGGATTTGGATCGGCCATTTGGGCGGAGTTCATGAAAACCGGGTTTCGGAGGCCGGAAGATGTCGAAAAGTATCTCGGTTTGCCGGTCATCGCGTCTATTCCCACATTTGCAAGTGTGACAAGCGGGATCGCCATAGGGCAGTCACTTGCCGCATTGACGGGTCCAAACATGCCGGCAAAATTTCCCGATGGCGAGCCCCCCTATCGTGGCGACAGGAAGAAGGGCGTCGGCGGGACGTCTGGCGACAAAAGATACGTTGGCTCTGGGCAGAACTTGCCCCCGAAATTCCACTTGATTGCCAAGTGGGTGCCGGCTTCGCTGATAGCTGAACAATATCGTGTCGGGTCGACACGTCTGGTCATCATGACCTCAGAGAAAAGAAATGTGGTCACGTTGGTGACCAGTAGCGTGATGGGCGAAGGGAAAACAACGACGGCGGTGAATCTCGCGTATATCCTCGCTCACGATTTGAACAAGTCTACCTTGCTGATCGATTGCGACTTTAAACGCCCAATGGTGCACGACTATATGGGAGTTCCCGCGGGGCCTGGGATAGGGGATGTGCTGCATGGGGGTGCGATTCTTGAGAACTGTCTGCATCAGTGCGACGGTGTGCCGCTATGGATTTTGCCCACCGGATCTCCTGCGGTTCGTCCGTCCGGCCTCTCGGGCATTCAGTATGTAAAGAACATCTTGCCGGCGCTGAGGGCGCGCTACGACCATGTGATTTTGGATGCGCCTCCGGTTCTTCCGTTGGCCGACGTGAACGCACTCAGCGGCTTGGCCGACATGACAGTCTTCGTCGTTCGCGCGGGTGGGACAAGTCAGGACATCGTGAAAAAGGCGTTGAGCACGCTTAGCGAGACTACCGATGCTGCGGGCATTGTCTTGACGCAGGTGGAAATGGAGTATGCGCCGTATCTCACGTACACAGCCGCTTATACAAATGAAGATATCCGAAGTCACGCATAAGAGAATTCAGGAAGAGCCCGCGCTTCTGTCCAGCTTGTTCCCTGATCGCACGCATGCGTCATGGCGCGCGCCAGGTTTCAAGAAGCGTCTCCTCATTCTTGGGACAGGGCAGTTGGCCGTTGACTTGAGTCAGGTCATCCGGTCGAAACCCTGGTTGATGTTTGATATCGTCGGCTTTCTGGACGAGGCGGGTGGGCGAGTAGGGGAACAGCTTGTCGAGCCGCGCATTATCGGGACGTATGACCAATTGGGTCAGATGGTCCTGCAGTATCATGTGGATACCATTGTCGTGTGTCTGGCGGAACATCGTATGTTTCTGCCGGTTCAGGCGCTGCTGGACTTTAAGACGATGGGGGTGAACATTCTTGACGGCCACCATCTGTTCGAAACGGCATCGGGGCGTCTCTTGATCGATACGCTTCGTCCGAGCACATTAATTTTCTCAACGGGGTTTCGCCGCGGGTTGATATCGCTGGTGTGCAAGAGATTCCTCGATGTGGTGGTGTCTGCCCTGGGATTGGTGGCGTTGACCCCTCTCTTTCTCCTCATTGCAGCACTCATACGAGTGGATTCACCGGGCCCGGTATTGTTCCGCCAGCTCCGTGTCGGGTTACGCAGTCAGCCCTTCATGATCTGGAAGTTTCGCTCGATGCAGCAGGATGCCGAGCAGTTCGGGCCTCGATGGGCGCAAGCCAACGACCCGCGCATTTCTCGTGTCGGATGGTGGTTGCGAAAGACTCGCCTCGATGAGCTCCCGCAGTTAGTGAATGTGCTTCGAGGGGAGATGAGTCTTGTTGGGCCGCGTCCGGAACGGCCGGAGTTTGTGCAGGGTTTGAGGTCGACTATTCCCTATTACGATATCCGGCACACGGTGCGCCCCGGCATAACCGGATGGGCCCAAGTCAGGTTTCGCTACGGGGCCTCCGCAGAGGACGCACACACCAAGCTTCAATATGACCTGTTTTATGTGAAGCGGTTTTCTCTCGCGTTGGATTTTCAAATTATGATGGAGACCATTCACGTCGTCTTGCTTGGCAAAGGGGCTCACTAAAATAGAAGATCGAGTGTCTTCATTCGAATGTATTCCTGGACCCACTCCGAGTTGCGCATTGTGTGCAAGGAGCGAGGTCAAGAGGGCGTTAGAGTGTGTCAATGGTTCACATATTTGAATCCCTGTTGCTCATCGTCATTTACGGTTCTCTCACAGTTGTCGTGTATGCCTACTTGGGCTACCCGCTGCTCTTGTCCCTCTGGGCATACCTAAAGGGAAAGCCGATTCTCAAAAGTCAGAAAGAGATTGTACCGTCCGTGACCGTCGTCATCGCGGCGTGGAACGAAGAAGCCCGTATCCTAGCCCGCGTCCGAAATGTGCTGGACCAGGACTATCCTCCATCGAATCTCGATGTGCTCGTGGTGTCGGACGGATCAACCGATGGTACCGTTTCCGCAGTGCTCTCCATGGGTTCGGACCGAGTCACCGTCCTCCCACTCGAGGAAAGGAAAGGAAAGGCCGTTGCGATCAATCACGGAGTGGCTGCTGCTCGCGGGGAGATTATCGTTTTTGCCGATGCGCGGCAGCGATTTTCTTCTGCGACCGTGCGTGAGCTGGTAGGGAACTTTGCCGATCCCTCTGTCGGGGCGGTGACCGGAGAATTGATCCTGGAAGACATCGGTCAACATGCAGGGCGGTCACACGCGGTCGGGTTGTATTGGAAGATCGAGAAATGGATCAGGCGAAACGAAGGGGCGATCGATTCTGTCGCCGGGGTAACCGGCGCGGTGTATGCAATCCGGAGACGCCTCTATCCCATTCTTCCCCCCAATACCGTGTTGGACGACCTTCTTGTCCCCATGCGGATTGCCATGAATGGCTATCGCGTTGTGTTTGAGCCCGGCGCCCTCGCCTTCGATTCAGTGGCGGGGGACTATCGCATTGAGTTTGCGAGAAAGGTGCGGACTCTTGCGGGAAACTATCAGGCCATGAGTCTCTGCCCCGGGCTGCTGCTCCCTTGGAAGAACAGGCTGTTCTTCCAGTTCTGGTCGCATAAAGTGGCTCGCTTGATGGCGCCATTCTGTCTCGTGCTGTTGTTTGTTGCGAACCTCTTGGTTAGCCATGGCTGGCTGGAGATGCTGCTGATGCTTCAACTTGTGAGTTATGCAGTGGCAGGGGCCGGATGGGGATTAAGAATGTTCGGAGTCAGAGAGTCGTGGACATCTCCGGCATTCACGTTCTGCCTGCTTAACTATGCGGCTCTTGTGGGGGCGTTTAAATTTTTTAGTTCTCGTCCGATCGTATGGTCGAGAACGAGTTGAGTGAGCGAAACCTCTTTATGAGCCATGGAATGGATAAGACAATCAGGCGGTACTCCAGGACTGCAATAGCCCAGACGCTGTGGCTCTTGGGATACTATCGCCATGCACTACGAGGGATCCGCCATCCATTTATTCTTAAGTATCACCGGATGCGGCCGGCGGGGCGAGAGGTGTTGTCAAATCAGGCCGGGGGTGAATTCTCTGCTGGAATAGGCGCACGACAGTTTGAGGCGCATCTGCGTCTCATTACTCGCTGGTTTAAGCCGATTCCCATGGCTGAGATGGGCTGGGCAGTTGCGCAAAAAAAAGCATTGCCCGATAAGGCGGTTGCACTCACTTTCGACGACGGATATCGGGACAATTACGAGGTCGCATACCCATTGCTTAAGCGCTATGGGGTGCCGGCCTCGTTTTTTGTCTGTCCCGGACTCATCGATAGCCATCAGGGATTTTGGTGGGATGAGATTTACGCGCTCGTCGAAAAGACGACGGCTACGGAACTCGACGTCGAGAAATTAATACAGGGTTCGGGATTGCCGTCTGGCCACCACAATGGAGTGCTGTCTCTCTTGACAGGGCAACAGAAGATTTCAGCGGGAGAAAGTCTTGTGGCGCAAGGCAAGCAGATGTCACCGCACATGCTCACGATCTTTCTTGAACGGCTCAACGAGACGCTCGGTGCCCAGGTTGACTCTAACTTGCAAAAACAAACTCTGATGAACTGGGATGAAATCAGAGAAATGCATCATGACGGAATGGAGATAGGCTCTCACACCATGACCCATCCTATGCTCACGCAGGTTTCTGAGTCGGTCATGAGGACGGAGCTTAGCGAGGCGCGCGTTCGCCTATCCGAGGTGCTTGGGACTGCTCCTGCAGGTTTTGTGTATCCGAGCGGAGCCTTCAGTGCCACCGCCAGGAACATCGTCAGGGAAGCGGGTCATATATACGCGTGCACGAGCCAGAGTGGATTCATCGGTGGAACAGCGGATCAGCATCTGCTCCCCAGAGTGAATGTTTCAGATCGCGGGTTTGCGGCGAGCGCGCGAGACATTGTTCTTACCTATGGAAAATATGATGACCGGAACTAAAGCCATACCCCATTCCAAGGCTTTGCAGCCCGAGAAGAGTGCCGATAGGCTGTGGTCCATCCCCTTTATAGGCCTTGTCCTCTTCATCGCGTTCTACTACCTGAGCCCAGGGGATTATTTCCCAATCCTTGAAGGGGCAGGTCTGAACAAAATTGTTGCTGGGTTAGCACTGGTGTCGGTTATCTGGAGCAACCTTAGTCAGGGCCGTCCGTGGATGGAGTTTAGAATAGAAGCCAATCTCCTGCTGCTGTTCGTCGCGGTACTGGTCGTGGGAATCCCGTTTTCGGCATGGCCAGGCGGAAGTTGGGGGGTCTTTACCGAGAGTGTGATCAAGACCCTGTTGTTTGTTCTGCTGATGACCAACGTCATCACATCTCGCAGCCAATTGAGGACGCTGGTTCGTGTGATTGTGATCTGCGCAGCAATCATTGCGCTCGTTGCCGTCAGTCACTATGTCACCGGCATGTTTGATCAATGGGGACGATTGGTCGGCTATGGCGAGAAGGAATATGCCAATCCGAACGATCTGGCCCTTGGCCTGCTGATGATTATTCCTTTGGCGTTTCTGTTGCTCCTTGAAGCCAAAGCGATCTTCTTGCGATGCGTATATGCGGGAGTGATCGCGCTGATGAGTCTGGCGATTCTGGCTTCTATGTCGCGGACGGGCATGGTGGGGCTTGCGTTTCTTGGAACGGCGTGGCTGTTGACCATGGCCAGGGAAGCACCCAAGAAGGCCATCATCGTCATGGTGGTGATGCTCGCCCTTGTCGCCACCTCCGTAGCCATGGTTCCCGCCTTGTCCGATCGATTTGGCTCGATATTTGATGAGGAGAAGGAGGATCTGGGAAGTCGGGCGGCCCGGCTTGAACACATGTGGGATGGTCTCGCGATCATGGCTGAGAATCCCATTTTAGGCGTCGGGATGGGGCAGTCTCCGGGAGCGGTGTATGCGCGGCATGGAAGCAGCGGACCTCACTGGGAACAAATTCACAATGTGTATCTTCAGGTCGGAGCCGAAGGAGGAATCATCGCCCTCGCCCTGTTCATCGCAATGATGATTTCACAAACATTAAGACTGAGACGCGCCGAGCTGGCTTTAATGCAAGGATCGGATGCGGGGATGGTGAAATGGCCCCGGTGCATGGGAGCGTCTATTCTGACGTTTATTGTGTGCGCCAATTTTTCGCCTGTCGCGTATAACTGGTTTTTCTACATCCTGCTCGGACTTTCAGGGGCCGCTCTCAAGCTTCTGGCGCCTCAGAATGTTGTGGAAGCAGCCACGGTCGGGCTGAACGTATCGTCAGTCCGCCTGCGCCGTCTGATCCGCCCGTCCGGCGGGGAATTTCCCATTCGGGTTTCTCGACGGACTGAGCGTTCACCTGCATCGGCCTCACTTGCGAGAAGCCTCAACGGACTTCGGGCTCGAACGCCTCGCGACGGGATTCAGGACTAATCCGGGCGAGACCATTGAAACTGTACGGACAACGACTGGAACACCAGAAGTGAAAATTTCCGATCAAGCAGCTCTTCTCTTTATCAGCAAGGCCGTATCGGCCGCACTTCTCTTTGCTGTGGGGCCCATATTGGTCCGGTATATGGACCAGGCTGAGTATGGGACATTCCTGCAAATTAACCTCATTACATCGTTTCTGGTTGCGATTGTCCCATGGGGCATTCCACAAGCCATCTCTTTTTTTGTCCCTCGAATAGGAACGGCTAAACGGTTCAGTTTTGTTGTCAGGACATTGACCACCTTATTTGCGCTTGGCTGTTTCGGTGCGGCAATGGTGTGGGTAGGACGGGATGTGCTGGGGCAGTGGATGAGTAACCCGCAACTGGTTACGCTTGCTCCCTATATCGGGGGAGTGATCATTGTCACCATATTAGTCGATACGACCGAGACGATTTTTTACGCATACAACCGGGCGATTGTTGTCGGGATCGTGCTTCCGCTCAAAGCGATTGCCAGGTTGACGGGCGTGGTTATTCCGGTGCTGTTAGGGTGGGGTCTTGCCGGGGTATTCGAGGGGATTATCGCTGTTGGATTGGTCGAGTCTGTGTTGTTGTACGGGTACCATCTTTTGAAGCTGCGCGAAGCCAGCCTGGCGTCAAGCGCCGCAATCGCGCCACTGTCCGAGCAGGTTCGCTATGCATTGCCTGTCGGTCTGACCATGCTTATGACAATCACGGGATCGAACATGGATAAGTATGTGGTGTCGTCACTATTCTCGCCCGCACAGTATGCTGTGTATGCGCGAGGCGCATTCGACTTGCCTCTGGTAGGCATTCTCCCCGGCATGCTGTTCGACCTTCTGTTGCCGAAGTTTTCCGAATATCTGCATAAAGGACAGACTCGAGAGGTCTTGAGGCTGATGAGAGAATCCATCCGGAGAACGGCTCTCGTCTTCTTCCCGGTCTGTTTGCTCAGCGTTGTGTTAGGCGATGCGTTGATCACGCTGCTGTTTACGGATGCCTATGCTGCCAGTGCGCCAATTTTCAAGGTGTTTCTGCTTGGCATGTTGTTTCAAGTAGCGAACTTCCAAATTGTATTTCGTGCAACCGGCAATAACGCACGCTATCTGAAAGTCATTGTGCTGAGGATCGTTCTCGGACTGGGATTAACGATCGGGCTCCTCAACATGTTCGGAGCAATCGGGGCAGCGTTCGCGGTTGTCATAACCCAGGCGACCGTCACCCTTATTTCCTGTGTTCTCGCAGGCCGGGAATTGAGTGAGTCATGGCTCAAACTCGTTCCGTGGAGTGATCTTGGGAAAACGCTGTCCCTCAGCGCATGTGTCGCGATCGTGATTCTTCCGATTACATGGCTGGCGGTCCCCAATTGGATAATCCTACTTCTCGGGGGAACGGCGTTTGGGCTCATCTATGTGCTCTGCGCGTTCTATCTCAAAAGGGTTTCCGACGCGGACAGAGAGATTCTGACGCGGTGGGCAGCGCTCGTCATGAGGCCGTCATGATCACGATCGTTATCATCGCCATAGCGCTCTTATGCGGCCTAGCGGCTCTGCGTATTGCAAGGAGTAAAGCCTTCGATATTTGGCTGCTTCCTTACATCCTGGAGGCGATCAAGCCACGCTCTTCTGTCGTGCCTGGCCAGCAGGTCGATGTGATGTTTTGTATCGTGGATCATTTTGAGCCGAAGTATCTCAAACACGACTACTCACAGGGAGATGTGCCGGTGATCACGACACTCACGACACGAGAGGATGAAATTGAAATCGTCGATGCCTGGGTAGAAAGGTATCCGAGGATGGCAGGGGCGCACAAAGACTTTGACGGGCTTCTACCCCGCCATACGTGGTGTTACCCGATCGAGAATTTCGACCATGACCATGTCGGAAAACTTGCGGGATTGTGCAGGCGCGGATATGGAGAACTTGAAATTCATCTTCACCATTTCAAGGATACCCCCGAACATTTAGCGCAAACCCTGGAATCGGGAAAACAGGACCTTTCCACTCATGGCGCGACCGTGTCTGCCACAGGGGCCAGCGAGGGGCGATTCGCCTTTGTCCATGGGAATTGGGCGTTGGATAACTCGGGCGGGAATTGGAACTGTGGTGTGAACAACGAGCTTGAAATTCTCAAGAAAGCCGGATGTTTTGCAGACTTTACCCTCCCGTCAGCGCCCAGCCGAACCCAAACGAGGAAGATCAATTCGATCTACTATGCTCAAGACGACCCGCACAGGCCGAAATCGCATAACACCGGTGTCGATGTCGCTGTCGGAGGCAGCGATCAAGGCACATTGATGATTATCCAGGGCCCCCTGTGTTTGGATTGGCAGAAACGGAAATTCGGCATTTTCCCGGCAATAGAAAATTCAGAGATTCATCCGAACCATCCTGTCACTCCCCACCGGGTTCGCCTCTGGCTCAAGACCGCGATTCACGTTAAAGGACAGCCGAATTGGATTTTCATTAAGGTCCACTGTCATGGGGGTGTGCGTGGAGACCTCGATGGTTTTCTTGGAGAGCCAGCGCACAAGATGCATGAGTCTCTGACCTCTGAAATACAAGACAATCCGAACCATCGCCTGCACTATGTAACTGCGCGCGAGATGTACAACATCGTTAAGGCTGCTGAGGATGGGAAAACCGGTAATCCTCATGCGTACAGAGATTACGCCATACCGCCTCATATGAATACCCGCTAACTGTGCGCCAGGTAGGATTTGAAGAGCGTTCGAGGGAAAGTTCAATGCATTCTTACAAGCGGTAGGGCTCTCGCAGGCTACGGAAAAACTATGTGGGTCCGTTAGAGTTTCGACGATGGGCATGTGTGGCACGATAGAAGGATCTATCGCAGGATGCTCAAAAAGGCCGTCCAGCAAGGCCGCAGCGAGTGAAGGGCCGAGGCGTACCCTCTGGGGTACGTTGAGGGTCTGAACGATGCGAGAACGATGCTGGCGGACTTTTTCAGCGTCCTGCTAAAGGGGCATCTCTATGTGTGGAATAGCCGGATTCATAGGCGACAGACTATCGAATTCTTACGAAAGTTCGGAAGTGCTGGATCGCATGTGCCGAGCCATTACCTACCGCGGCCCTGACGACCAGGGGGTCTATATCAAGCGGAATGTGGCTCTTGGGATGCGCCGCCTTGCGATCATAGACGTGGCGGGAGGCCGGCAGCCTGTCTGCAATGAGGACGGAACTGTGACGGCTGTGTTCAATGGTGAGATCTACAACTTTCAAGATCTGCGCGCCGATCTCGAGAAAAGAGGACATCGATTCCAATCGCATTCCGATACGGAAGTGATTGTCCATGCCTATGAGGAATTTGGAACAGAGTGTGTGAAGCATTTCCGCGGCATGTTCGCGTTCGCGATCTGGGATGACCGGTTCGGCACACTCATTTTGGCTCGCGATAGAGTTGGGAAAAAGCCGCTTCACTATACATTGGCAGGGAATGCGCTCGTATTCGGGTCGGAGATCAAGTCCCTCCTTCAGCACCCGGCGGTCAAACGCGAGGTGAATGCCACTTCAATTGCGGCCTATCTAGGCTATGGATATGTGCCGGATCCGGAAACGGCCTTTGCCGGCATCTCCAAGCTCCCGCCGGGACATCTCCTTACGTTTCAAAATGGAGTCGTTCGAGTCGAGCAGTATTGGGATTTCCAATATGAACCGGCTACCGCGAGCTCGCGATCGATGACATTACGGGACTATACGGAGCGGCTTCGGGAATTGCTCGATGAGTCTGTGCGGATACGGTTGATGAGCGAGGTTCCCCTCGGAGCCTTTCTGTCGGGGGGAATTGATTCGAGCACGGTCGTAGGGATGATGGCTCGACATATGACTCAGCCGGTGAAGACGTTTTCGATCGGGTTTACCGAGGGGAGTCACGACGAGCTGGAGTATGCGCGCATTACCGCAAAAAGATTTGAAACCGACCATCATGAATTTGTGGTTTCACCGGACATCTGCCGCATTGCAGAGGAAATCGTCTGGCATCATGACGAACCGTTCGCTGACGTCTCGAGTATACCGACCTATCTTGTGTCAAAAATGGCGCGCGAGCATGTGACGGTTGCGCTTTCGGGAGATGGCGGCGATGAGGTGTTTGCGGGCTATGAACGGTATCTAAGGGATCGTACGAAGCAGGTCTATGACTTCCTGCCGTCTGCCATCCGAAGGGGGGCCGGTTTGCTGAGTCGTCGGCTTCCAGTCGGCACGTACGGGAAACGATATCTTCACCATCTCTCCTTAGATGCGAACTCCCGGTATGTAGAAGGCATGTGCCTGTTTAACAGTGAAGGTTTGCACGATGTGCTGTCGAAGGACGCGGCTGCAGCCGTTCGAGAGTTCGATTTCTATCGGGACATGACGGCCATGATGCGTATTCCGAAGTCAGGCGAGAGGATTGATTCCCTGCTCTATCTGGACAGCAAGACCTACTTGCCTGGCGATATTCTCACGAAGGTCGACAGAATGAGCATGGCGAATTCTCTTGAGACGCGATCTCCCTTGCTTGACCACCTGCTCATCGAGTTTGTGCAAACGATACCCGCTCAATTCAAACTGAACGGGCACCAGACGAAATTTATTCTGAAGGAAGCCGTGAGAGGATTAGTTCCCGAAGAGATCATCAACCGGAAAAAACACGGATTTTCCGTTCCAATAGCCACATGGTTCAAGCGTGAATTGAAAGACATGGTGAGCGATATCCTGATGGATGGCACAACCCGATCTCGCGGTCTCTATGATCAACGCGCGGTGAAGCGAATATTCCGGGAGCATCAAGAGGGGAGAAGGGATAATTCTCGCCATCTATGGCAATTGCTTGTATTGGAATTGTGGTATCGGACATTCATCGATCGTGAACCAGCTATTCATTTTTCCGGAGTCAAGCATGAGCGCCTCACGCCCCTGCCTTCTTCAACCTCAATTGTAAGAGAGGGGCATATCTCGTGAAGAGCGCTCGTCTAGACCGTGTATCTGTCCCGATGAGGCTTGTTCCTGCCAGGGAGGCAGTGCGGCCCAGGATACTTCATTTAATCAACAATTTCGATATAGGGGGAACCGAGCGCCAGGCTGTCGAACTATTGAAACGGGTGGATCGATCTCGGTTTGACATCCGATTGGCCGTTCTGCGCAGCGGAGGAGGGTTTTACGAGGAAATCCGCGGCCTATTCAAGGAAATTCTTGAATTTCCATTTCACACATTCTACGGATCAGGCGCGAGGAGGCAGATCGCCAGGTTGCGGAATATCTTGATAGATGAGGAGATCGATATTCTTCATGCGCACGATTTCTACGCGGGAGTAACTGGAATCCTTGCTACGCGGTTCACGGCAACTAAAATCATCGTATGCCAACGTCACCTAAAGCTTTCCGACCGGCGAATCCATCATTGGGGGCGCTATGTCATGAACAGGCTCGCAGACCGTGTTCTGGTGAACGCTGAGTCCATACGTGACCATGTGATCGCCTCCGGAAGCGCGGTCGCCGAGAGAGTCGTGGTGGTCAGAAACGGCATTGATGCAAAAATTGAAACGGCAGATGACGGCCGGCGGGCGGTTCTCCATGCAAGTCTATGCCGGGAGCTCGGCCTGGGTTCTGAGGCCAGATTTATTAGCGCTGTCGGCAATCTTCGTCCTGTGAAAGGCCATCGGTATCTTCTGCGGGCTATGGTCAAGGTTCTACAAGCCTACCCGAACGTGCACCTGCTCCTTATCGGTGAAGGACCCTTACGGGAAGAGATTCAAGAGGAAGCACGAACATTGAAAGTCGACTCGAATGTCCATCTTCTGGGCCATCGGACAGATGCAGCCGATCTCATGCCCGCTTTTGAGATGGTGGTGCTGGCTTCCCTCCATGAGGGAATGCCCAATACGGTCATGGAGGCTATGGCGACTCGTGTCGCGGTGGTTGCGACTGCTGTCGGCGGCATTTCTGAACTCGTTACAGAGGGAATAACCGGGCATGTGGTTCCCCCTGCGGATGCAGAAAAGCTGGCGGAGAAACTCATCGCGGTGTTGAGCGATGACAGCCATAGGGAAGCCTTGGCAACGAATGGGTACCGATTTATCTGTGAGCGGTTCGGAATGGGCAAGATGGTCGCAGCTGTCGAGCAGCTGTATGACGAATTGCATGGGCGGAACTCATTTGTCAGCAGGTAAGAGCGAGATGTCATCGACCAGCAAGAACCGAATCAAGATCTGTCTTCTGGCTCCTTCGCTGGAATTCATAGGCGGCCAATCGCGTCAGGCGGTTCGGTTACTTACCGCGTTTCAAGATGAGGCGTCACTGCATGTGGATTTTATTCCGCATGATCCCAAGTTGCCGCGACTATTTCTGTGGCTGCAACGGATCAAGTATATCCGCACGGTCATCACGACGCTCATGTATTGGACTAGTCTGGCTGCGCGTTTCCACCGTTACGATCTGATCCATATCTTTTCAGCATCGTATTATTCGTATCTGTTCTCAGTCGCTCCGGCGATCATTGTCGGCAAGCTCTATGGAAAAAAAGTCATCCTCAACTATCGTAGTGGAGAGGCGGATGATCATTTGCAAAACTGGCCGCGCACCACGGTTCCAGTCATGAAAATGGCCGACGCGATTGTGGTTCCTTCAGGGTACCTTGTTGATGTCTTTGCTCGATACGGACTCTACGCCCAGACCATCTCCAATATCGTGGAACTCGAGCGGTTCCAATTTCGCGAACGAGCCCCGGTCCGTCCGGTTTTTCTTTGCAGCCGATCATTGGAGCCGCTCTATAACGTAGGCTGTGCACTCCGCGCGTTTCAGCTGATTCAGGAACGCTATCCTGAGGCACGTCTGACCATCGCGGCTGACGGGTCGCAGCGTTCTGAGTTGGAACAGCTTGCAAAAGACTTAAAGGTGCGGGGCGTCGCGTTCATCGGTTCGGTCCCGTTCGAAAGCATGCCGGAGTTGTACGATGCGGCTGATATCTATTTGAACACGAACAACATCGATAACATGCCGGCGTCCATCCTTGAATGCTTTGCTTCCGGGCTCCTCGTGGTCACAACAGATGCCGGTGGTATTCCCTATATTCTCAGGCATGAAGAAACAGGGCTCATGGTTTCTTGTGGCGACTACAAAGGCGTGGCAGAGAATGCATTGCGTTTGCTGAGTGATCCGCAATTGGCCTCTCGTCTGGCCCATAGCGCGCGTAGTTCTGTTCGACGATGCACTTCGGGGGCGGTGAGGGATGCATGGCGGCATCTCTATGAAGATCTCGCGGCCTCCGGAGGATTGCACGCCGGCGAGCGGGCCGTGAAATCATCGAAGTAATTGTGAATAGGGTGGGCAAACTGGACAGGGTTCTGTCTTATTAATAGTGATTATGATGATGCGTACTTTTCATTTGCAGAAGCTTCTGTCAAAAGATCCACGGGAACTATTGGTGCGCGGGCAGCAAGAGTGGAGTAAGACACTCGAGTGCTGGCTTGGGCGTGGAAGCGGTGAGCGGCCAGACTCTGAATTTATCGCGTCGGAAATATGCCCTGAATACCGTGACGGCTCCAGTGAGACAATAGCCGAATACGTCATGTCTCGGATTAAAAATGATCTGAAATACCAACTATTTAAGATTACTTCCTCAAGTGATGCTGTAACGGCAATTACCAGAAAACGGTTTGGAGATGTGGCGGATCAAATTGTTGAGAAGGCAGACCGGGCTCACCGTGGACACTTTGACCTCCTGGGGTTTCAAGATGTGTCGTTCGGCTCACCGATAAACTGGAGTTGCGACCCCTTGTCTGGGAAAGTGGCTCCGGCAGATCACTGGAGTAGGATTGACTACCTCAACCCTGATTCTGTCGGTGATCAGAAAGTCATCTGGGAGCTCAACCGGCATCAATATCTCGTAACGCTTGGACAGGCATATTGGCTGACAGGCGACGAGCGATATGCCGAGTCGTTTGTCGCCGATGTTTCCTCGTGGATGGATTCCAACCCTCCCAAGACCGGAGTGAACTGGACGAGCAGTCTTGAGCTTGCTTTCCGCCTCATCTCCTGGGTTTGGGCGCTTTCGCTCTTTGCAAAATCTGACAAAGTCACTCCAACGTTTGTCTTTAGGCTCCTGAAGTCGATCACGGCGCAAGCGGAGCACATTGAGGCCTACCTCTCGTACTATTTCAGCCCCAATACGCACCTCACAGGTGAAGCATTGGGTCTTTTCTATGTCGGCGTTGCTTTCCCGGAGCTTCAGCGATCACAACACTGGAGAGAGCTCGGCCTGAAAATCCTTATGGATCAGCTGCCGATCCATGTGAAGGATGATGGTGTCTATTTCGAGCAGGCGTCCTACTACCATCGATATACAACGGATTTCTATCTGCATTGTTACCTGCTTGCGCGTGCTGGCGGCCTCGAAGTGCCAAAGTTATTAGAGGATCGACTAGCCTTATTGCTCGATCATTTGATGTGGCTTACCAAGCCTGACGGCAGTTCTACCTTATACGGAGACGACGATGGCGGCCGCTTGCTGCCATTAGGCCCGCGTCGTCCCAATGACTTTCGCGATACCCTCGCGATAGGGGCGGCGGTCTTTGGAAGAGAGGATTGGAAGCATGTTGCCGGGGATGCTCCACTTGAGCTTCTGTGGCTTCTCGGTCCTGAGGGGCTCGAATCGTACGATAGGTTGGGAGCTAAACCGCCGGCCGCCTTGCATCGGGAATTTCTCACATGTGGCTATCACGTCGTGCAGGATGGCTGGTCGAGAGAATCAAGCTATCTGTTTTTCGATTGCGGTCCTCATGGCACGGCGAATTGCGGGCATGCGCATTCTGACGCCCTTTCGTTTGAGTTTGCCACGGGAAGCAGCAATTGGTTTATCGATTCAGGCACCTATTCCTATGTGGGCCTAAGTGAAAGCCGAAATTCTTATCGCTCCACAGCGGCTCATAATACGGTGACTGTCGATGGGTGTTCACAATCGGCGCCTGCAGGGCCATTCTCCTGGGATTTCATTGCGGACGTGAGAGGCAACGGATCGATCGAAACCCCTCAGAGCTATTTTGTGGCAGGGGAACATCATGGATTTCGTCGTCTCGCCGATCCCGTGACTCACGCGCGCACGATTATGTTTCGAAAGCCTGTCGATCGATGGCAGAACCAGTCGCCGTACGTACTTATACAGGACCGTTTCGAGGCGCTTGCGCAGCATCAATACGCATTGCATTTTCACTGCGCCCCCGGATGCCTCGTCGAACAGGAAGGGGCCTGCGTGAACATTGCCGGGCGCGATGGCCAGCATCTTTTCCTTCTTCCGCTGAAAGTCGAGGAGAACGGGGCCTGCTCCCCCATCGCGATTTCCATAGAGGAAGGATGGGTGTCGCGCTGTTACGGCCAACGGGAATCGGCTCCCCGGCTTGTCGTTACCTGCACAGCGACGGGGCCAGGCGAGGTGGTTACGCTGCTCGTACCGTTCATGTCCGGTGAGGGCGGTCTGGTGAGAGAAAGGCTTGCCGAGGATCTGAAGGGATTGAGCGAGCAAGGCAAGCCGTTGCCGGACCTTTTCCGAAGCCTGTCCGGTTGGTTCTCCAACGCGCTACCGCTTTCGAGGGATATCGGCTTGCATGAAGGTGTGTCACGATCCTAAGAATCCTTCGTGGAGCGACTGATCGATATGTGTGGTATTTGCGGCATAGTATTCCCCCTGTCCAGTGGACGTTCTGTCGACGAATCGTCGCTAAGACGGATGCGCGACGCCCTCACCCATCGGGGGCCCGATGACGCGGGGATATTTACAGATTCGCAAGTAGGTCTCGGCCATCGTCGCTTGTCTATCGTCGATGTCGGGGGTGGCCATCAGCCGATGGCCAATGAGGATGGGACTGTCTGGATCGTCTTCAATGGTGAAATCTACAACCATCGTGAACTCAGGCCGAGCCTGGAACGGCAAGGACATCGGTACAGGACGGCAAGTGACACTGAAACTATTCTGCATTTGTATGAAGAAGAGGGCGCTCTTGGCGTGAGCAAACTGCGAGGGATGTTTGCCTTCGCAATTTGGGATTCGGTGAGGCGAAAACTCCTTCTAGCCCGCGATCGTCTTGGCATCAAGCCATTGTATTACGTTCAGAAAGAGGACGGGACCCTGTGCTTTGCCTCAGAGATCAAAGCGCTTCTTGAAGGGCAGGCCGTCACTCCGGAACTCAACTTCGCTGCGCTGAGCGATTTTGCCGCCAATCGGTATACGTCCGGCGATCAGACGCTTTTTAAGGACATTCGCCGATTGCCTCCCAGCCATATCCTTGAGTGGGAAGATGGGAAGTCCACGCTCACGACCTATTGGGATTTTGATTTCAGCAAGCCGTCACCGCTTCAGTCGGAGCGGCAGTATGTGTCGGACTTCGGGGATCTCTTTCGGGAATCTGTCCGTTCACATCTCATGGCCGATGTTCCGCTTGGGGTGTTCTTATCTGGCGGGATCGATTCGAGCGCCATTGTCGCGGTCATGAGCGAATTCGTCAAGGAACCGATCAAGACATTCTCCGTTGCATTTGCGGAACGGGGGGCAAATGAGCTGGAGTATGCCCGGGTAGTGGCCCAGGCGTTTCACACGGATCATCACGAAATCGTCGTCAGCCCGCAGCAGTTTTTTGAGGCTCTGCCGGCGCTCGTCTATCAGGAAGACGAGCCGGTCGCCCATCCTTCTTCGGTTCCGCTGTTCTTTGTCTCGAAGCTGGCAGCCCAGCACGTCAAGGTGGTCCTGACGGGAGAGGGGAGCGATGAATTGCTGGCCGGATATAACAAGTATCGGGTCACGGTCTATAACATGATGCTGGGGAAGCAGTATGAACGCTTCGTCCCGGGACCGATCCGCCGGCTGATCGAGGGCGTGATTCATAACCGGAGCGCTGCTCCAGGGGTCTGGAGAGCGCTGTCGCGAACATTCCTGGCGTTGCCGCCTGACTTGCGAAGTCTCTACTTTGACAACTTTGCGGTGTATCCGTCCGGGATGCATGCCGACTTGTTCAGCGATGTCACCAAGGAGCGAATGCAGGAAACCG
>JANOOS010000256.1:0-15364 GCA_031421455.1 Nitrospira sp. | reverse complement strand
GTCGCAGCCCTTCATCAGATCCGGATTGCTGCAGAGATCGAAGGCCATCGTCAACAAGGCATCGCCGGCCAGGATCGCCATCGCGTCGCCATAGACCTTGTGATTCGTCGGTTTCCCGCGCCGGAAGTCGTCGTTATCCATCGCTGGCAGGTCGTCATGGATCAGGGAATAGGTGTGGATCAGTTCCAGGGAACAGGCGATCGGCATCAAGCCAGGCGCCGGCTGTCCCACTGCTTCCGCTGCGGCTATGGCCAGGATCGGGCGGACTCGCTTCCCGCCTGCCATGAGACTGTATCGCATACTTTCATGGAGCGTGGTAGGCGGCGTGGCAATGCCTGGCATGACGGAATCGAGGAACCGATCCACATCGATCCGCTTCTGTTCGAGGTACTCTTTGATGTTCATGGAGGTAGAAACCAAGCTTGTTCAATAGGCCCGGAACCGGCGCGGAGCGTAGCAAATGGTCTGGGGGCTGTCAAACAGCGGGGGCGTGAGGCGTGAGGGGTAAGGGGTGAGGGGTGAGGGGTGAAACGTGCCAGGTGAAACGTGAAACGTGAAATGTAAGGCGTGAGGGGTTAGGGGTGAGGCGTAAGGGGTTGAGGGAAGGCGGGAGACTGAGGGGTAAAGGATGAGAAGGAGAGGTGCGTCAAGAGAAGAGTAAGGAAAAGGTCAGAAGGTTTGGCCGGGTTTCGATCCAGCTGCAAGGCCTGCAACCCGCGATTAGTAGTTGATCGTGATGACGAGCGTGTCGGTGTAAATTCCTGTAGGGACGTTCTGGGAGGGGAAGACTCGTCCGTAGATGCTGATCGTAGCTGGGAGGCTGCTGGTCGAGGTGTAATTGTAGAGCCCGGCTCCAGCGTTGGTCCAGAGGGTGGTCCGCACGGAATCCTGGTAGAGGTCGTAACCTAGATACTTGTTTCCGTCTGCCAGTGCTCTTGTCCCTATGGGGGCCTGCCCGGTGTGTGTACCGTTATCGATGCCAATGGTAGTGGTGGCTCCTCTCGTGCAGCTGAGTTGTAACAATGCCGTTTGATCGAGCGGCAGGGCGCTATTGACCCCATTGGGGTCGTAGCTCAGAAAGTTCAGCGAAGGGGTGGACTGAAAGCTGCAGTTGACGGTGACTTGGCTTTGGACCGACATATTTTGCTGCTTAGTTGCGCCATACGCGAGCGGAGAATACATCGCCAGCGCTGCCAATAGGGCCAGCGTCATTCGCCCAACAGGACGTGCCATTATTCTGATGCGCGTCACGCTCTCCTGCCCCTTCGTCCAGCCCGTTTCATTCGTTCCAGAAATGCCGTCAATAGTTGATCGTGATCGTCAGGGTATCACCGTAGCCACCGACACCGACGTTCTGTCCTGCTGGAATGCGACCATAGATCGGCACGTTTATTCTTGTGCGCACGGCAGGGTTCGGAGCCGACCAGATTTGTGACCCCTGTGTCCCATCGCCCCAGATGGCTGTTCGCGCAGCATCGAGATAGATGTTGTAGAGCAAGGCATCGGTGTCCTGCCCACTGAAATTATTGTTCATGCGTCGATTGAGGACGGTTCCCGTTCCGCTTCGATCGATGGTAATGGTCACGAAAGGAACAGGCTGCGAGCAGAAATACATCAGGTTGCCGACCGAATCGACAGCGCTGGTTTCCAGGGGATCATAGTTCCCAAAGTTAAGGGTCGAAAGATTGATCTGACAGACCGCACGCGCCATGTCTGGGACGGCTATGGAAAAGAGAGCCGTTGCAAGGATCATTCGGGCGCTTGTCAGAGTGCGGTGGCGGAGCATGTCAAGATTCCCAGTTTCACAAACGACTCGGTCGACTGAGGCACTTCGATGTCGATCGGGCATTGTCGTCCGTTGAATTCGATGATGCCCGAATGTTGTCCGGCCGGAAGATTCTCGAAATAGAATTCGCCATTTTTCCCCAGCGGCGACTCGTAGTGCGTGGCGCCGCTGTCGATTCTGAATTCACCGTGCGCTGGAATGATTTCGCGGCCCTCTTCCGTAAGGCGGATCGATCCCATGATGGCCTGCAGTCGATGGACCGGGAACGCGGCTAACACGCCGCCTCTGAGGGGCGGAGCCAGCGTCTGCTGTGTGGCATCGATCCGATACCCCAGGGGAATGTCCTTGTCTTCAATGCTCAAAGTATTTCCGTAGTAAGACAGCATGTTCGGGACCACCAAATCCCCCCGGCTGTTTGTGCGTCCGACTTCTTGATTGAACAGATATCCGCGAACTCCTTCGACGCCAGGAACCTTGATCACTGCGAAGCTGTCGGTCACGGGTCTTGTCGCAGCAACGGAGGTTCCCACTGTCACCAGGGCGCCGGCGGCGCTCATCCTCGTGCTGTCCCGGCCGTCGGTCATGGTGTGTTGGAGTTCATAGCGCCCATAGGGGCCCTGGTATTGGAGCAGCCCATCTGCGCGTTGTCGTTCGCCGGTGCTGGCATTGACAAGGTAGCCATACCCTTCGCTATAGGCAGGCAGCCCTTTTTGAACCCGAAGCCCGGCATTGTCGTTCCCGTCCTGGCGCTCGGCGAAAGCGGTGGCATTGGTCATCTGGCCAAGGATGATGTTCAAGCCGACAAAGACCGACGTCGAGGCATCGGTCAACTGTGAGGCCGAATGGTTTGCCGAGGAGAACAAGGAGAATCGATCGGTCAGCCGCACGTTGCAATTGGCGCCGTAACTCGAGACGGCGCCATGGTCTCGACTCGATCCCTGTGCGTATTGGAGGGTGACGCTGGCACGAGGACCCAGGGGCATGCCGATGAATCCGACCGCGTTCCACACCTTGCGGTCTGCTTGGGCCGACAGGCTGATCGTTGAATAGTGCGGAGACATGGCGATCAGCGTGCTTCCGAGGCTGAAGTGCTTTCCCCAGTACACATAGGCGATTGAAGCGGCGGTGCCGGAATCGCCGCCTTGATAGCTGGTGGCGACGGATAGCTCCACCTCTCCCAGCTGGAAGGGCATACGGGAAGACAGAGTGGGCCCCCCCGAGATGAGGTTGGTGTCCCCTTCCATACGGAGACCCAGCGTGAGCGTGTCAAGCACGCCGACTCGGTGGCGAGCCATAAAGGCGGGGGCCTGATACTGAAAGCTCTGAGTCACGATATCGTTTCGCACGAAGCCGGCGTGGTAGGCGTATTCTTGTTGGCCGGGCGCTAATAACCTTGTCGAAAGGTAGTAAGGTGATCCAACTTCCTGTGTCCGGCCAAAACTATCATGAGTCACGATACGTATGTTCCCGCTTCCGACTGATGCAGGCAGGTTGGCCAGATCGAAACGTCCGGGCTGCAGGTCGCCGCGACGGACCAACTGATCATTCACATACACCTCGTAGCGGGAAGGGGTGAGCACGGTTCCTGCCAGGTTGGGAACGGGGAACCGATAGAAGTACGGATCGAGGTTGAATTCTCTCGTGACGCCGATTCCTCCGAGAAAGGCCGCGCCGCCCAGTGGATTGGCCGATGTAGCAAACATGTCTCCCACTTGGCCCTGACGGAGCTCAATCGGATCATTGAGTCTGAGCAAGGTGGGGCCGCGTACAATGGATCCGTCTGCGCGCCGTGAGATGTTGGACGAAAGCAGGTGCCCTTCGTAGCTCATGCCCATCTCACCAAACGCCTGGACTTGTTTGAAGTCGTTCGCGCTGACGCTATAGTTGAGGAACGCGCTTGTGTCAGTGCGATAGACGGTTCCCGGAGGCCGTGCTTGCCGAAAGTTCAACGATGTCGTTGGGAGGAACTTCGGGTCTGCGGTGACCCGCAACGCCAAGCTGGCTTCATCCATCTGGAATGTGATGCCTGGCGCTAGCGATGCAAGTGCGACATGTTCTGCCCCGAAGATGATCCGTCGCGTCCCGGCAAAATCGTGCAGCCCTGCCTGTAACAGGTCAGAAACTTTCACCGCCACATCCCCGCTCTGAAGCACTGCGGTTGTTTCTCCCGACGCGGCCTCATTGACGAACAGGTCCAGGATGGCCCGTTGTTCGGCCTCAGGAGGCTCGCCGGCGCTCCATGCGGGCAGAGGCGCCCACAGCAGCGCATATGCGAGGATTATGCAGAGGAGCGCTGTCCGTGTATACCAAGGCTTCAGCATCGAAACGGTCCCGTCTCTTCTCTCGCGTCCAAGTCGGGCTATTGCTTCAGGAGGCCTGGCGGGCATGCCACGGTTTCGTCATGAGGCCCATCGGGCATGACAAGGTGTATTCGGCATGCTGTCAGTTTGGCCCGGTCAGCGAGCGGAACATTGATGGTATGGGTACGGACGGAGTCGGCCAGCAGATAGCCGCCCGTTAACGTCTGGTCGAAGATGGTCTGGTCTTTGTGACCTATGCCGCGTACCGTGACCTCTTGAAGAATGAGATGCACATTTCCGGTGTTCTTCAGCTGAAGGCGAAATCCCTTGTCGTCAGGGTGAGAGACAGCGGGCACCCACCCGGGTTTTGGTTCTCGGGGCTGAAGAAAGATCGGAACACCGATGCGCGCCAATACCCGCACCTGGTTATGATCGAGCTTGGCCGCGCCGGGTAATTCCTCAAGAAAGACTCGATAGGTCTTCTCGACAGTGATGTCCTGCTGAGCGGGGAGTCCGATTCGGACTTTTCGGGACTCGTTCGGCTTCAGTTGAAGCAGCCCGGGAAAGACCACCAGGTCTTCGGTCGGAGCGAGTTGCATGGTGCCATCCGGGCTCTCCAACCATGCGTGAAGGGTGAGTTGGAGACGAACCGGATCAGGTGACTCATTTCGGACCGTCATCAACCCACTCGTGGTCCCTGCCGCCAGAGTGATCCGTACAGGGCTGATGCTCAGAGCTCCGGCCTGTGCCCCTGAGAGGAAGGAGGCGTTTACGAGCAGGGCGATGCTGAGCATCAATCCTATGGGCAGCCAAGTGCGTGGACCATGCTGAATCATTACAACTCCGCTAAAAAGTACCGCAGCTTGATCCCACACTTGAGATCAAGCTGCGATATTGTGCGCTGCATCAAGAGCGTCTGCCACGCTCTCACCTGTCTTGATTCGTGCTGATTTAGTAGGTGACCGTCACTATCACGGTGTCCTCGTAGAGTCCTGCTGGGACATCCTGACCTCCCGGCACCCTTCCATGAATTGTTACAGTAGCTGAGGCGTTGTCAATGGCGGTGTGACTGTACAGACCTGGGGCGGCATTTGTCCACGGGGTGAGAAATGCGGCGTCCTGGTAGAAATCATATCCCAGCCGGTTGGTCGTTGCTCCAAGCTGCATGGCTCTGGTGGAACCAACTACGGTTGCACCATGGAGCCCAGCATCGATCCCGATCGTCACGATTGCGCCTCTCGTACAACGAACATTCACCCCGATGCTGCCGGCGAGCGGGTTCGCAGGGAGGGCATTGACATCGGCCGGATCATAGCTTGCGAAATTCATCGTGGGAGTTGATGTAAAGTTGCAATTGACGTTCACCTGAGCCCGAACCGGCATGTTTTGAGATCTAACGGCTGCAAGTGAAAGGGCTGGGGTTAGGAGTGCTCCAATGAGTGCGGCAACCGATAGACATACTGCCACGTTGGATTTGGATTTCTTCATCGCCAGCCTCCTTATAAATATTACTGAAATGAAAACTAACCGTTGTTGAGTCTTCATGGGCCCTGGAAGGGCAGACTCAAACCTTTGTCGGTGCATGAGCATAATGAATGCCAGAATGCTTCAACGGATAATAACGAGTGCCAAAGTGATTCAACAGACCTACAGAATCAGCCACTTACATAAGGCGTCAAATTAAGCGCCTCCTACTTGTGATATTCCCAGGTTCATTCTGCTTGCCTGATTTTTTGCAAAAAAACGGCAAATCGTTCTGCAAAGTACTGCCCTCCCCCTTACGGCATGGAGTCTTTTCGTTGTCATGATGTGCCTGCCGGCATCACGCGCAGCATCGGCTGTATCAGAGTGAAAACGCTTACGTGTAGACACTCCTAATGGCAACGATGGAGACTGGCCGCTTTCGCTAAGACTCTCCTCTCAACGGAACGGCCGCTGCTTGTATTCATGGTGGTGGCTGGCTATACTTCCGCCCCATGAGTATTAGAAATGCTGAGGGAAAATGGGAGCCGATGCTGCTGGGGATTGAGCCGCGGATTTGCTCAGTCTGTAAGGAGGGGCTCTACCGCGATAAGACGTTTTTCACCGGTGGCTGGTCTCGTTGCGCCTTGTGCGAGGACTTTGTCCATTATAGTTGTCTGGCCAGCGGGAAGAGTTCCTTCCTGAAGGCCCGCCCTCGCGTCTGTAAGACCTGCCGTGCTGCTCAAGAAGATAGCGCTTCTTCTTCGCCGATGGCAGCGACTCCAGTGGCCGTTGGGTCGTGAATCCTGTTTCACAATCAAGCCCAGTAGAGGCCCGTCCGGGCTGGTGGCATACTGTTTTCCACGACACAGTCCGGTTCATCCTGGCGCCGCTGGTTCTCCTCTTCAGTGGATTTTTCACGGCGAACTTTCTCCTCAGCGGTTCCTACACCTGGTCGAGAACCATTCGGACGCTGGCGCTGATGCTTACCGTGTTGATCCTCTCCCGTGAATTCGTCTACAAAGAGCAGCTCTCGCGTTATATCGCGCCGGATCGTGCCTGGTTGGCCGTGCTCTATTCCTGCGTGCTTCCCTACGTGATCGGGATGGCGGTGATGGTGGCCCTGTGGGCGCTCTAAGAAGATCGTTGTTTGGTTTATCTGGTCTGTCTGGTTTTTTTGGTTGAACGAAGCTAACCAAATGAACCAAATCAACCAAACAAACTAAATGAGCCGGGCTTGCAACCTGTTTCGGTGTGAGGACAGTCGATGGCAGAGATTATCCGGAGTGGAGCTTTTCTCCAACAATGTTGGTCGGTGCATCCGCTCTGTCTGACGGTCAAGCGCGTTGAGCCGGAGCGTATTGTGGTGCTGACGTGCAGTTCCTGCCGCATGGTGCATCGGGTAACCACCCAGTCGGTTACCAGGCTAGTATCGACGGGGGATTCTTCCGCGCCTAAACCGGATCCTGCGCAGCCGGATGGGCTCGTGGGGCTTAAGATGTGTTTAGGTGCCCATGCGCCGGCCCTGTCGCTTCGTGAAATGGATGTGTTTCAAGATGCAGTGTGGGTTCGCTGTGCAGAATGCCGGGCGCAGTACGACCTGACGGTTTCCCAGTTCGAAACGCATCAGAAATAGCCGCCGCCTTTCGCGCCGGTCGTCTAGCCGATCGACAACCATGCCATTATCCTCACAGTTTTCAGACGAAGAAGCGGCCTTAATGGCTGACCAGCATTTCTTTCGCGCCAAGGCGAAGATCATGACCAAGGTGCGCGACTTGCTCACGGCCACGCATGCAGCGTTGAAAGAAGAAGTTGGAACGGCCACTCTCATAGCCCCGCCTGACTTCAATCCCGCCAACTGTCAGTTCGTGAAGGGAGAGTCTCTCGAACTCTTTCCCTATCAATATCTGGACTTTCCGAAACACTTTCACGACTCGAACACCTTTACTTTTCGGACGCTCTTCTGGTGGGGGCACCACCTCGCGTGCGCCTTGCTGTTGGAAGGGCAGGGGATCAAACAGCACAAGGCGCGGATTGTGGATCGGTTTCATCAGCTAGCCGGGCAGGGGCTGGAACTGTCGTTGGCGCCGACCTTGTGGGAATGGAAACGAGGCGAGGGGTATACCTTGCCGATCACCCACGATCGCAAGGCGCAGATTGCCGCCGTGTTAGCCGAACGGTCTTTTGTGAAGATTGTCCGGTTCCTACCGTTTACCGACCAGCGCATTCAGTCTGGTCAGATGCCGGAATTCAGCCGCGAGACCTTTCGGGCCATCCTGCCGATTGTCACCCGCTAGCGGATCTATGGGCGCCAGAATGCCTCCCAATCCTCTTGCCGAATTTGCAGCGCTCGAAACACATCGACAGGAAGGTTGGTGGACAGCTGAGCTTGGGCTTCATACCCCGCTATTTGTTTATGCAGAATGAACGCCATGGCTTTTAAGTGCTGAAGACTCAGCCGAATCGTGGCAACACGTTCAATCGGCGGCGGAGTACCTGGAGCCACCAGATTTGCTCCGGAGACTTGAAAGTTCAGCGTGCACCCAAGTGGCCCAATGTGAAGTTGAAATTGGTCTGCATAGGCATCAGGGACTTCAGCCATAGATCCTCCGTGGAGTTGGGTGATAGAGCGGGACGATATTAGCCTTCACTCTAGGATTTGGTCAATGAGTCGAACTGTACCGGCCTCGGTATTTGTCTCTGATCGGCAACTTGGGTACACTGAGCCCGCTTCAACGGTGAGGCAATCAATTGCAAGGAGGAGAATGTCGTGAAACAGACATGGGGACGACTGGGCGTCGGTATCGTGCTCACGGTCAGTCTGCTGATGGGAGCGGGCTGCGGGGGTACAGGGAAAACGTTCTATCTGGATCTTCAGCAGAAACAAGCGGCGGCGCCATATATGGAGCCGGAACCAGTCAGGATCGTCATCGAACCATTCGAAGATCGGCGGCTGGATTGGAGTCGGCTTGGCCTGCGGACCCATTTATGGGGTGGGGTGACCAACTTCAATGTGGCAGGTGTGCGGCTCGGAGACCTGATTGCCCAGATTCTCGCAGATCGCCTGAAAGCGCGCGGATGGAAAGATCGGGCCTGGACGGTGCGGGTGGCTTCCAGCGGGGCCGTGACGAATCTGAACGATGCCGACATCGTCATCAGCGGGCAGGTGCTCGATCTTTCAGTCAACGCCAAGAGCCGACTTTTCTCGACCGTGGTGACCACGAGTAGCAATTTGGTAATCGCCGCGAGGAACCTCGTCGACCAGAGCTCGACGACGAGAAGCATTGAGGGGGCACAACGTGAAACAGTGGTGTGGTTCAGCGAAGACGATGTGCAACAGTTACTGGCGGCGACCCTGAAGGACGATATCGATCGGTACCTCGTCGATACAATGATCGAGCACAAGGCGTTGCGGCCGGCACGGTGATGCGCCGGGGGAAGAGATGACCCACCGTGCGTGAACGTCGTTGGGAAACGACGACCCCGCTGACCTTCGGGCAGGTGCTCGCCGTGGGCGAACGGCTGGCTGCCCTGGGGTTGAAGCCGGCGGTGCCAGCGAAGGACGTCATCTGTTACGTCGAGGAATGGACGGTCGAGTCTCCTAAGGATTTCGACCAGCTGGACGAGTGGTCCACGGAAGATGTGACTCTGATTCATGTCCGAGAGGGTTGGCGCGGCGACTTCTTTCTCCTGGCCGGGGCCTATCATACGGTCTACCAACGCTATCAGGATGTGGGTACCTATTGCTCGATCAGCCATCCCTGGCGCATTCGCGATCCGTTACAGCTGCACGACCCCCGCAGTATGCTCTGGCTGGGATTTCGCCACGCCCATTCGTTTATCCGCGTACGACTCCAAACAAAAGAGGTCATCACTCCCGGCGAGACGCGCGGCGATACAGAGCGGGCGCAATGGCTGGAGGAACGGCGCACGGCGTTTCTCGAAGCGATCACGCTGCTGGAGCTTCCCATCGAAACATTGATCGAGAAGCAGCAGCTGGTGTTGCGTCCAGCCGATCCCTCCGTGGCCTTCTTCTGTTCCTGGCCCGATGCCTTTGGGCCCTGTCAGTTTGAATACAATACGGCAGACGCCTACGAGTTCCTGGTGCCAGCCAGTAAATTGGCCGCGACCTCTGCACCGGGACCAACCGGCGTTCGGGCCTACCTGACAGGCTTCTCAGAGGACGCGCTCGGTGACTTTCAAGCGATTGAACCCACCGCCCGCTCTGTCTATCGTTGTTCGGTGCATTGTCCGCTTGGCGACTTGCCGGAGATTCGCTCGGCGATCGAACCAGACGGCCGCCTCTACAGCACCCTCTGTGAGTTTCAAACGAAGGAATTGCTTCCGGACGAGGAAGATGCCTCCGCCATAATCGGGATCGTCGGCAACGAGACGGGGTTTCACATTGAGGCCCGTCTGAACCGAGCCCCGCTGAACGAAGATCGGATGGCTTCCTGGCTGGAGCGGGTGATTGGGCATGCGGTGGTGTATTCCCCACTCCCTCCCTTTGTGTAACAGGCTGCTGAAAAAGCCCGCCAGCCTGTCTTGTTCATTTGGTTGCATGAGACAAATCAGATGGAGCGGACAGACTGGGCTTGTCTCAGGGATACAACTATCAAAGGTCTCACAAGTAAACATAGGTTTTCCGCAATCTACTAGTCCTATCTGCCGCTCCGGTCTTCGCAAAACCAATTTTTGATTGAACAACCAGGGGGGATTCCGCACAGTGGGGGCATGAGTCCCCTGGTCAAGATTCAATCGGTTCTGGCCAAGCCGTTCATGCCGGCGGTGTTCTTTTTCTCCGGTGTGGGCTATGACACGCTGACACTCACTCGCATCGACCGACTGCAAGACAATCTGATCCTCCTTCTCTATCTCGTGGCCCTCGGTTTTCTCATCGTCCTCACTGGTCGTCTTGGGGCGGCGACGGAGTCGCCAGCGATCGAACCGCAAGGTTCAGCGTTTGCCGGATTCTTGAAGAAGGTCCGGCCCTACTATCCGATGGCGATGCAGTTTCTCCTGGGCGGGCTCTTCAGCGCCTACGCGGTGTTCTACTCGCGGAGCGCCACGCTCACACGCACCGGCGTGTTCTTGGGCGTGCTTGTGCTGCTGCTGGTCGCCAATGAATTCTTGCGCGACCGCCTCTCGAACCTGCGCCTACTTGTCGCGCTGTATGCCTTGGCCTGCTTCAGCTTCTTTACATTTTTCCTGCCCGTCATGATTGGGACGATCGGGTCCTGGGTATTTCTGTTGGGGGCCGTACTGAGCGCGGGCGTGACGCTGCGCGTGGTGCAGCTGATCTATCGACGCAATCCTGAGCGCTCACGGAAAGAAGCGATATTGGTCGGAGGTCCGGCAATTGCCCTCATCGGCATTCTCGTCGGATTTTATTTCATGAACTGGATTCCACCAGTGCCGCTCTCGATGAAATTCGGCGGCATGTATCGCGAAGTGCAGAAGCAAGACGATCGGTTTGCGCTCAGTTTCAATCGTGAATGGTATCAGGTCTGGAAGCGCTCGCAGAGTCCTTTCCCAGCCAATGAGCCGATCTATTGCTTCGCTGCCGTCTTCGCCCCAGTCGCGCTGAATACCACCGTCTACCACCATTGGTTTTTTCGAGCGAACAGCGACAAGCCCTTCATCCATGCCGACAAGATTCCGATCAAGATTTCCGGCGGTCGAGAAGGCGGGTATCGCGCCTATACGTTCAAGCAACGCCTCGATCCGGGGGACTGGCGTGTGGACGTCGAGACCGAAGACGGTCGGGTTGTCGGGCAAGTGTCTGTTGAAGTGGCTGAGCGGGGAGAGACAGGGGCCACGCCCCGAACGTTTCTGTATTAATCCAATGAAACGGCTTAGTGGTCTCAAATTGCTTGAAGAGCGAGAGGGGGAGGGACGGGAGGCCCAGAAGGGCGACCGCGTCGTCTATAACAGCAGGCTGTTCTTAAATAAAGGCGACGAGGTTCCGCTGAATGCGAAACAGGTGGAGCACCTTCCAAAAGACATGATTCGAGTCGAAGGAGGCGTCACCTTCGTCGACCACAAGACCCTGCTCGGGAGCCGTCAGACAATGGCAGGTGTGGAGCATGCCTTAATGGGCATGAAAGTCGGAGGTTATCGGAAAGTGCGCGTCAGTCCTCATCTGACCTACCGAGATAAAGGCATTCCGGACCTTATTCCTCCTGACGCGGTGTTGATTTGTGATATCTGGTTGCGCGACATTGTGAGTGTCCTTCCCTATTGAAGCGTTGCCAGGTGTTATATGAGCTCTCGTACCTTAGGATCCTGTCCCTCCAGTCCCAATTGTGTCTCGACCCAGGCTCAGGACGAGGGACACGCCATTGAGCCCATTCGCTACCGCAAGTCGCGGGCTGAGGCGAAGGAGGCGTTGAAAGAAGTCATCCGTTCCTTGCCCCGCATGCAGCTTGTCGAGGAAGACGAGATCTATCTCCATTACGAGGCCACCAGTCTGTTGCTTCGCTTCGTTGACGATGTCGAGTTTTTGCTCGACGACGAGACCAAGACCATCCACTTCCGTTCCGCCTCTCGCACCGGCTACGGCGACTTGGGTGTCAATCGCAAACGCATGGAGCAGGTGCGTGCTCTCGTTGAGCAAAGGCTCTAACGCTATTTGGCAATTTCCTTTGGAGCTGAACGGCCTCTTGCTACGATGTCGAAAGCAGGAGGCATGAGCCGATGGGATTCAAGCGAAAAGGGTCACGGGTCGAGGTAAGCCGGAGCGGTCGTCTGCAGCGGGGGGCTCTTTCGGCGCCGTGCAAAGTTCTGGATGTGAGTGAGACAGGTGTTCGGGTTGAGAGCCGTTTATTTGTGAAAAGCGGGGATGCGCTTCAACTCGTGATCGAGCTTGAGCAAGGGAGAACTCTAAGCTGTGGCTTGCAAGTCGTCCACGTGCGTTCCCCTAAGTTCGGCGCGAAGATCACCTCGATCAGTCCGGAGGACCGGGAACGACTGGCCCATATCTTCGACGATCGCGTACAGGCCAGTTATTCCCGCCGGTAACGGGTCTTGTTCATGTGGTCTATCTGGTTTATTTGGTTCTTCTGGTTTGTTTCGTTTGTTTGGTTAAACCAGACCAACTAAATGAACAAGACAAACCAAACAGACCAAATGAACCAAACAAACAAGGTTAGTGTGTGGGGCTGGGTGGTTTCGGGCCGAGCCTGGTTGTGTGCTGGAAGACACATTTCGGGCAGGTGTAGTGGACGAATTGTTTGCCACCGACGAGGCGTTTCTTCATCGTTACCTGGCACCAGGTGCAGAGGCGATCGGGGAGATCCGCTGAAGGCGGAATTTGGTTTGGGATTGATGAAGTGACGTTGGCCATGCGAGGCATTCTCTCCGACCGCTGCGAACCTTGTCAATCGGTCGAGTAGTCCCTGAACCGCTAGGTGCGAAAAAAAGTTTCTCCATCCCCACTCATATGAAAATTTTCGTGGTATAGTCCGAAACAACAGTCCATCGGCACAGTTTTTTCACCCTCCTAACAGAAAGGTGTCTAACCTCTATGAGTAGCCCGATTGATTCCGAGACCGCAATCTTTCCAACCGAGTCCCCAGTAGCTGATTCCATGGCTCCCCAGGAGATGGTGGGTGATGGAAAAGCGTGGGGACTCTGTACCGCTCTCGATCTTCAAGATTGTAACCCCGACCTGATCCGCAATGCCGACCATATCCGCCGCTATGTCGCCGAGCTGTGCGAGCTCATTGACATGAAACGCTTTGGCGAGTGCCAGGTCGTCGATTTTGGCTCAGGCCGCGTTGCCGGCTATTCCATGGTGCAGCTGATCTCGACCTCGTTGATCAGCGGCCATTTTGCGAACGATACGAACAACGCTTACCTCGACATTTTCAGCTGTAAGGGCTATGACCCTGCCGTTGTCGAGGCGTTTTCCAAAGACTTCTTCGGCGCGCGTCGCAGTACGACGACAGTCACGCTCCGTTATTAGAAACAGACCGGGAGCCGCGGCACCGCGGCTCCCGGTATCGATCCGAGCAGCCCTCGCCTTCCCGCGAACTATGAACCCCACCACAGTCAAAGAGTTCTTTCAGCTTCTCCCTGGCCAGCTCGATTCAGATGCCGCAGAAGATCTTGACGCGGTTTACCAATTCGATCTGAGCGGCGCACAGGGAGGACAGTTCATTCTCACGATCCGGGAGGGGGTCTGTCAGATCGCAGAGGGGACGCATGAGAACCCTCACGTTGTACTCTCGATGGGAGGAGAGGACTGCATCAAGGTTCTGAAGGGCCAGTTGAGCGGGACCGCGGTCGCCATGTCCGGTCGGCTCAAGATCAGCGGAGACATCGGTTTGGCAATGCAACTGAAGGCGCTTTTCCCAACTGTCGGGTAACATCTCCGCAGCATGGCCGAGTGAGACTGGCGGGACGAGCGAGACAAGCGGAGGGTTCGAGGTCCGAAGTTCGAGGTTTTCGGAACTTCGAACTCAGAACTTAGAACTTCGAATCGCGCCTTTCTCGCAAGTCTCGCCCTTCCCGTATCCTTCTATCGACCAGTCGGCTCAGCCGGTATCCAATCGACATTTTCTGGTGTCTTGTCCGGGTGGCGGGAAAACCGTTCCTCTAAGATCACATAGACCGTGGGGATGAGAAAGAGCGTGAGGATCGTCGAGACGCTGAGCCCTCCGACGACTGCGCGCGCTAACGGGGCATTCGTTTCGCCGCCGGTTCCCCAGCCGATGGCCATAGGGAGCAGCCCTAACACGGTGGCAAGGGAGGTCATCAGAATGGGCCGGAGTCGCGTCTTTGCCGCGGTGACCGCCGCGTCGTGCAACTCTCGCCCTCGCCGACGCAGCACGTTCGTATAGTCGACGAGCAGGACGCCGTTCGAGACCACGATGCCCAACATCATGATGATACCCATCATCGACGTGGTGGAGAGAGTGGTATCGGTCAGGAAGAGGATGAGGATGACACCAGGAAGGCCCATTGGAACCGAAAACATGATGATGAAGGGGTCGATCAGCGATTTGAACTGCGCGGCCATCACCATGTACACGAGGACCAGCGCCAGGGCCGTCGCAAACAACAGGCCCTCAAAGGTTTCCCGTTGTTGTTGAATCTGACCGGCCAACCGGATGCTGAAGCCGGAAGGGAGCTGGATTTTGGCAATGGCTGCCTCCAGGTCGGCGGCGACGGCGCCGAGGTCCCGATCCACCGGGTTGGCAGTTACATGGACCACCCGCTGAAAGTACTTGCGGTCGATCTTCACCGGGCCAGCATTGAGTTTAAGTGAGGCGACGTTTTTGAGGAGGACTGGCTCTCCTGTTCGTCCGGTCAAAATGATGTTCTCGATGTCCGTGAAATCCTTTCGGTGTTCTTCCGCAAGCCAGGCGCTGATGTAGTATTCGTTCCCATTCTGGGGGTCGGTGTAAATGATGGGGTCGGTGGGGCCGTTGCCGTTGAGTGAGAAAAGCACGGCGTTGGCGACATCCGTTTCACTGATGCCAAGGAGGGCGGCCTTCTCTCGATCTACCACCACGTTGACTTCGGGATAGTTCTCCTCGCGGCTGACTTCGATGTCGGCTAACCCCGGTATCTGGTGCATCACGCTTTCAACTTGCCGGATCACTTCCCGCGCTTTTTCAAAATCGTAGCCGTAAATTTCCACGTCGACGGATTTCTGCGACCCAAAGCTGGTGACTCGCTTGATGAGCCCACCAGGATCGAAGAACATCGCGACGCCCGGAAAGAGTTTGAGGACTTTGGGCCTCACGTCGTTCATGATTTGCACTTGGTTTCGTTTCCGCTTGTCCGGCGTGACGAGATGGACTGAGATGCT
>JANOOS010000255.1:0-18205 GCA_031421455.1 Nitrospira sp. | reverse complement strand
GAAGGGGTTCCAAAGACGACAATGAAGGCCTGGAAGTCGTATCTCTCAGAAGAGCAGATCTGGCAGGTGATCGCGTTCATACATCAGTTCTCACATGGGGGTAAACCCTCCGAACACACGGATTACAAGCCCTGAGGTCGTTCGTTCAATCAGGATCGCGTGATGGATTTGCGCGGCTACGGAGTGGAATTAATTTACGGCGGGATTCTATTTGGGCTATTGGCGAGTGTAGAATAGCCAGCCTCGTTGTAGAAATATACATGAGTAGTGAATGTTATCTCTCAAAATTGAGTTAGCGAAAGCCTTTCATGAGACCCGATCGTTCAAGTGGGATCCTACGACAGGGTTCACACTCGCTTCCGGATTGAAGAGTCCCTTCTACGTCGATTGTCGGTCATTGATGGCCCATCCTGGATCGCGTCGTCTTGTCGCCAACTTGGCGTACGAATCGTTGCGTCCAGTTGAACTCGACTGTCTTGGCGGATTGGAAATCGGAGCGATTTCCATTGCCACGAGCATCTCGGATTTTGCGTTTGTGGCCCAGCCGCCACGAACCTGGCGGACCTTCGTGGTGCGGAAGCAGGTGAAGGATCATGGGCTTGGAAAACTCATCGAAGGATCGTTTCAAGCGGGGGATCGGGCCGTGATCGTGGATGATGTGCTCACAAGCGGGGGTTCGCTTCTCAAGGCTGTTGCAGCTGCCAGGGGCGCCGGCCTCACTGTAACGCATGCCCTGGTGATCGTAGATCGGAAAGAGCAGGATGGGCGGGGCAAGGTTGAAGCTGAGGGGCTCACGCTCGTCAGCCTACTGACCATCGAGGACTTGACAGGCAAACCACCGGCTCACTCGTAGTAGCAGCACCCCTACTTACACTGAAATTGAATGCCCCACCGGTGCTCCTGCACAACTTCCTCTGCGCCCGCCATTGGGCTGACTATGCGAGATCGCCCTTTCGTCTCCCCTTCCTGCACGATGGTATAGAGCCCCCCGCATTTTTCCTTCATAAGGGCGAGGGCGTCTGTGCGAAAGGAAGAGAGCATCGATCCCTGCTCTCCTATGAAGGGATAGGCGACAACCCCTCCGTCTTCCCGTTCCTGAAGCAGTTTAGCTCCCTCGCCACAGCCGGCCAATGCGATGGTGAAGAGGACAGCGAGGCTTGACCAGATCTTCATATAGTCCCTATCATATCTACGGGAGCGATCCAGGACGAACGATTCACCGATCTGTTTGTTGGAAGGAGGCCAACCATGACCATGCGTATTGTCGTCGCTGTTGTCGGTCTGTTGCTGCTGTCTGCGATCTCGATCAGTGATATCTCAGCCCATCATTCCTACTTGCTCTCGGTCCAGCAGTTACGCGCTGGATTGACCAAGGCGCCTTCGATATCACAGAAGGGTTTCATCTTGATCGATGTCCGATCTGTGGAAGAGCATGCGGCCGGATTCATTCCCGGAACCGATTTGAACATTGAGTTCAGGGAAATTCAAGCTCGGCATCGTGAAATCGGGGCCCAGTTGGAGGACCATGTGGTTGTCTATTGCCAGTCCGGCCATCGCAGCAATATTGCGGCAGAAACACTCGCCGATTTGGGCTACCGTCATGTCTACAATGTCACCGGCAGTATGAATGCCTGGCTTGCGGCAGGCTTTCCAATTGAATCGGGGCGCCGCTGAAAAAGTCTGATCTTCACGCAGCCCTGACCTCAGCCTACACCGCCTCGATACACTCAAAGGTGGAGTGTGTTCGACTTAAAGTAGTTGAAGCGGTCAGGGGCCGTATTGTATTGCGCCTCGATGTGTGTGGTGTCACCAGGCTGAGTAGGGATCAATCACCTCAAGTACTCGAGACTGCCAGGACATGATCACGTTGCGCACGTGCATTTTGTCCTTCAGGTTGGGATATTCTGCACGAATGATTCCGGTGGAAAATTCGGACAAGAACCGGGTTTTGATTTCGGCAAGAGCACGGTCAGTACCGATTTCGTGGTAGGGCGATGCGACGAGTAGGAGAAAGCCGTCATCGGGGACACGGTGGTTTTTCATGTTGGCCTCGATGATACCAGCGGCCTTGCGGATGGGCTCGGCGAGGTCGGGGCTGTAGGGACCAATGATCAGTGCCAGGTTGGGCATATGTAACCAGTCGAATCCGCGTCCGATTCCCAACATCCATTCGTGATGCTCGACATGCTCGATTTCAATTTCGCGGGTGCTTTGCCTGACTCCCGCGATGTGAGAGATGTTGCCTTGCACGAGGGGCAATAGATCCTGGCGAATCTGATTAGGCATGCTTGGGAAGAGCCGCGCCAGTACTGCGGGGAGGGTGTCCTGAATTGTGGGGGAGATGGTAGACAGGTCCAGAACCTCGCCGCCGATCCCGTGGAGCACCAGGGCATCCTCGTCGGTCTCAAAGCCGCACACCAGAGGATACACCGTGTCGTGACCGCTGCCGAAGACCGCTTCCACCTGTCGTTTGATCTCAAGCGTATGGCTGCGAGCAGCGTCGGTGTCGTAACCAAAACCGGCACAGCCGCGATGGGAATCGCCCTTGGAATAATGGTACGTGATGAGCATCAGCGTGCGTCGCCCCTGTCCGACCATATTCCGTATATGGCCTACCAGTACTTCCCCGAAGTACGGCCAGCCCAGATTGAAGCGGCCACCGAGATTCCTGATTGGCAGAATGATGCCGGCCGGCGTGCCAGTGGCCACAGAGACGTTGATGCGTCCATCCATGCAATTCAACGCCACAACGGCGGTTGGGTGCTCTGCAATATAGCGGCTGCGCGCCATATAGGATTCTGAACTTTGAAATTCTACGGAATTGCGGTGAGCATGATCCATCAACCAGTCGATCCGTTGTCGTATGGGCATGTTGCGAACGACCGCGGTCGCGAAGCTTGTTTGGGACGGAGTCGCAGTAATCATTATGGCTCCCTATTGGACGGTTCAGTCAGTATGGTCACAGATGGAACTAGTCGGTGAGAGACTAACACAACTTCTGACTTCCGCCAAAGCATTCTACCCCTCGCACAGTTCATGACAGAGCCATTCCCGCTCATGGGCCTGTCGGTTCAAGTTCAGCCGAGTCTGCGACCCAGTCGCAGAGCGTCCATTCTCGACCGATATGATCCAATCTTGACATGCTCATTTGTCCAGGGTCTTGGCGCCGGTTTGTTTCTGGCGCGGGCTGATTCCGATTACAGCTGGAAGTCCAATATGGGTTGTGATGTTGCCTTCTAACAAAGGTATCCAGCTGTGTAAACCGGCAAGTTTAGACGTGGTTTGCCGGAGCGAGGGGCTGACGGCGATGTCAGAAGAAGATCCTCCGTCCATGGCCATGACCTGGCGCAGGGAAGGAAAGGCATCCCGTAGACATTCTCCGAGGTCATGGAGTGACACCGCTTCCGTCGTTTTCAGCACGAGGAGATGCCCATCGCCTTGTTCTGCGACGAGGGTCTGATGTGCGCGTTTCCCGGTTTGGCGGACACGGATTTTTCCGGTCCGGTCGAGGAGCATGAGCGATTGCGCCACTTCTCGATAGGGAACATGCTGCTCGTCAAAGGTGTCAAAGGTCAGGTCCAACACCCGCGCGCGGCGCGAACGATCTTCCGCCGGTTCTGCGACAAACAGCCCCAGCCAGGTGCTGTGCCGCTTGCTCCCCAGTGAGCGGCCGTTTCCATAGAGCAGCCCGAGATACGCATAGTTCTCACGGAAGAGGCCGGCATTGAAGACCAGATCATGGCCGGTTCGTTCTTGCCATTGGCGAATATCAAGCGGGTCCGAGAGCCCCTCCTGCTGGTAGTAGTGCACGGTAAAGCGATAGCGGTTGGGGTCGATCTCGACGGCGATCAACGGTGCGACATCAGGGCATTGCGCTTGAGGATTCCAGGTGGAGATGGATAAGCCCTCTCCGAGTCGATCCCCCGTAAGGGTTTGAGGCGTTGCCGCTGTAGGTCCGCTGGATATGATAAAAATGATACCCAGCAGGGTGCGTGCGACAAGAATGAAAGGGAGAGACCGGTGGAGGCTGTTGTCCCGTACCATAATATCTCAGGATCGATTATAGAGAGCGCCGATATGGAGCGTCAAATCATTCGAGGACAGGGGCAACGGTTTCGACATGAACCCTCACATGACTAGCGCAGGGTTGGTTTGGATGTCGATGAGGGGTCACCAGGCTTGTCCGATGGCATGCGGGCATCGAGCAGATTGCGGACTGAGCTGGCAAGCACCTTAGGGGTGAAGGGTTTGTGCAAGAAACTGGTGGTGCCTTCCTCTTGTCCGGCCATGATGCCGACGTCATCCATATATCCCGACATGAACAGGGTTCGTAACTCCGGATTGATGACGGAGAGATGTTGCGCCAGTTCCCGTCCGCCCATGCCAGGCATAACGACGTCGGTCAGAAGGAGCTGAAACGATTCTGCTTGTTGCGTCGCCAGCAGGCAGGCTTCGACCCCGTTCTTGGCTTCTACGACTTTGTAACCCAGCTTCCGCAGCTCGTCTCGCACCAGCGTCCGTACACTGGGTTCATCTTCCGCCAAGAGAATCGTTTCCGTGCCTCGCTGAGGCCGTCCCGATGGCTGAGTCGGCGTCGTGGTTTGGATGTCGGACTCGACGCTTGGAAAATACAGATCGAAACGTGTGCCGTGGCCCACACGGCTGGTGACGTCGATGGCCCCACCGCATTGAGTGACAATTCCATACACCGTGGAGAGGCCCAGCCCGGTGCCCTTCCCCTCCCCTTTCGTGGTGAAGAATGGTTCAAAGATATGGGATTGTGTTTTGAGGTCCATGCCACAGCCGGTGTCGCTGACGGCCAGCCGAACATAGGAACCGGGCTGCAACGGAGCGATGTGGTAAACCGGACTGCGGGTCAGTTCGACCTGGGCGGTTTCGATCGTGATCGTTCCGCCCTTCGGCATGGCATCCCGCGCGTTGACGACTAGGTTGACTAGAACCTGTTCAAGCTGGGTTTGGTCGGCGCGCAGCCGACCGTTCTTCGGATCGAGTTGAATGACAAATTGTACGTCCTCGCCGATGAGGCGACGTAGCATGTTTTCCAGACTTGTGACAGCGGTATTGAGCGACAGAATTTTCGGGTCCATCGATTGCTTACTACTGAAGGTGAGCAGTTGTCGGATCAGCGCTGCGGCCTTTCCGCCGGCCTTCAATGTTTCTTCGATTTTTCCGCGAAGGGGGTGTTGTGGGCCGAGTTCCGTCAAGAGGACTTGGCTGTAGCCCATGATGATGGTCAGGAGATTATTGAAGTCATGCGCGATCCCTCCGGCCAACCGGCCAACTGCTTCCATCTTCTGGGATTGTCGAAACTGTTTCTCGCTCTGCCGAAGGGCCTCTTCCGCCCGCTTCCGTTCGGCTCGGTCATCGAGCTCACGTAATGCGCGCTGGACCGATGGTACCAGTCTCCCGAGCCGTTGCTTGAGCACATAGTCCGTCGCGCCTTGATGCATGGCGTCGATGGCCAGTTCCTCACCGATAGTGGCCGAGACAAAAAGGAAGGGCACGTCAGGACGGTGTTGACGTGCCAAGGTGAGTGCCGTCATCCCGTCGAATCCCGGGATCGAATAATCCGCCAGGATGAGATCCATCTTGCCTTCTTTGAGGGCCGCCACAAATGCCTGCCGCGTGTCGACGAGTTGCGACTGGCATGGGATGTTATTCTCGATCAGGGTGGTCGTAACGAGTTCCGCGTCGAGCGGATCGTCCTCAAGGTGGAGTAGGCGGAGTGGGGATTTCACAGGTCCTTTGTGAGGAGGCTACGCGCTTGGCTTAGAGCCTTCGGGTGGTGGCTCATTGATGACGCCCCAAAAAACACCCAGTTCTTTCACGGCCGCGATGAATTGGTGAAACTCAACCGGCTTCACCACGTAAGCGTTGGCGCCCAACGCATAGCTTTGTGCCAAATCGCGCTCCTCGCGCGAGGATGTGAGCATGACGACGGGAATCGGCTTCAGGTTTACGTCGTTCTTAATTGCTCTCAAGACCTCGAGCCCGTCGACTTTGGGCATTTTGAGGTCCAGAAACACGACCACGGGATTGCCCTGCTGCCTGGCAGCAAAGATTCCACGGCAATAGAGATAGTCGAGGACTTCAGCTCCGTCGTGGCAGACCACCACTTTGTCGGCGATGTGATGCTCTTCCATTGCGGCCAGTGCAAGTTCGGCGTCACGCGGATTATCTTCAGCGAGAAGGATGGGCTTGACCGTGGTCATCTGAGAGACCTCGTGAGGGGAAGCGAAAAGTGGAAGGTGGCGCCTTGGTCCGGGGCTCCTTCAGCCCAGGTCCGTCCACCATGTCGATTGATGATTCGGCGCACGTTGGCGAGCCCGATGCCGGTGCCTTCAAACTCATCGTTCCGGTGGAGACGTTGAAAGACGCCGAATAACTTGTTGACATACTGCATATCGAATCCCACCCCATTATCACGCACGAACACCTCGACTTCACCGGAGTTTCGTGGGCCGGCGCCGACCTCGATCTTGGCCTCCGGCCTCGTGACCGTGAACTTCAGCGCATTGGAGATCAGATTCACAAAAACTTGCCGTAACATCGCCGGGTCTCCTGAAACGTTAGGTAATGGGTGTATTGTCCAGGAGATTGTTCGCCCTTGCAAGTCAAGACGTAAATCATGAAGGACGGTCTTAATGAGTTGATCCAGATTGACCGTCGTGCGGAGCATGTCCTGGCGACCCATACGGGAAAAGACGAGCAGGTCGTCGATCAGTTGTCCCATCTGCTTCGCGGAGCTTGAAATCGTCTGTAAGTAGCGGCGCGCTTTGTCGTTCAGCGTCTCACCGGCTGCTTTGGACAAGAGGGCCGCATATCCGTCGATATGACGGAGCGGGGCGCGTAGGTCATGAGACACTGAATAGCTGAACGCTTCTAATTCTTTATTGGCAGCCTGGAGCATCTCGCCACGGCTTTGCAACTCCGCAGCCACGCGGCGTCGCTCGGCGACATCGTGATGGATGAGAAAGTATACGGAGGCCAAGAGAACCAATTGGAGGAAGGCGCCGAGTCCGAGTAGGGCGATCGTATTTTTCGTGCTTCCAGCCGATTCTTCCACACGGGCATGAAGTACTCGTTGCTCGGCCATGTCGAGTTCCGTCATCAGGCGATGGATTTCCTCGATCTCGTTCTTTGCCGCCCCGGCAAGCGCGAGGTGCCGTACACCTTCATAGCCACGCTTCTTGCGTTGGACGATGGCGTCCGCCTCTGCCTTTAACTGACTGGTGATGAGCCGTTCGAGTGTCTCCACGCGGTCTCGTTGTTCAGCTCCTTCGTTCGCCAGGCCTCTGAGATACCGAAGGTATTCCGGCATTTGTTCGACAGTGGCCCGATAGGACTTGAGGTATGACTCGTCGCCGGTAACGAGATAGCGCCGATGGCCACTCTCAGCAGCGCCGAGGGCTTCTTCGACTGAGCCGAGCAGCTGCACCAATTCGTGGCTCTTGGTATCGAGACGGCTATTCTCGAGCAAGACGGATGTGTTGCGGTAGGAGATGGCGCTGATGACTACAATGCCGGCAAAGACGAGCCCAAACCCCGCAAGGACTCGTTGCTCGATCGACCAATGGGCGAACCGCTCCATGAGCCAGCCAGTCTTGGGGATCGGCGCTTGGCTGCTGTGAAAAACCGGCTCAGAATGAACGGGTGCGGGCGTAGTTGGAGGTTCCTGTGTGACGGATTCCATGGTTCAAGCATGCGGGGGCGTGGGGATATAAGCCAATGTCCTGGAAACTGTACCCTCCTCCGGAAGACCCTGCAAGAAATATTTCAGAAGGATGCTTGCTGGGCGCAGAGGAACCGTCCCCTCGTAGGCTTAGCCACCGAAGGGAAGGACGGCAGGGGGAATGGGAAGGGATGCAGTTGGGTCAGCCACGTTTGAAAAGTTCATGATGGCCGAAACAACCCAGTCGGTGACTGGTTGAGGATAGACGCCGATCGCGAGGGTGCCGGCGAGACAGATGTAGACCACCACTTTAATCGGGCCCGATACCTTGAGGGGCGACCGGTCGTGGGGTTCGTTGACGTACATCTTCTTCACGACGATGAGGTAGTAGTACAGGGAAATGACGATGTTGATGAGCCCGACAGTGATGAGCACGTAGAGCCCTTCCTTGATGGCCGCGACAAAGATGTACAATTTTCCGATGAAACCGGCCAGCGGAGGCACTCCGGCCAACGACAAGAGAAAGATCAGCATCGAAAAGGCGAGAAAGGGCGACCGTCGTCCCAGGCCGCTGTAGTCGTCTATCTCCTCACTACCGATGGCTTCGCTGACGGCAATGACAATGGCGAAGGCGCCGAGATTGGCGAACAGATAGGTCAGGAGATAAAACAGCATGGCATCGCTGCCCATCTTCGTACCGGTTGCGAGACCGATCAGCACGTTGCCGATCTGGGCGATACCGGAATAGGCCAAGAGCCGTTTCATGTTCTTTTGGGCAATGGCTACGATGTTGCCGTAGGTCATGGAGAGGATGGACACAGCGACAAGCAGCAACGTCCAGACCGGCTTAAAGGTCGCCAAGGAGACGAAGAACATTCTCAGGAGGATGGCAAAGGCCGCTCCCTTGGGTGCGATCGAGAGGAATGCCGTCACCGGCGTCGGCGACCCATGATAGGTGTCTGGAATCCATGAATGAAAAGGCACCGCGCCGATTTTGAATCCTAATGCGGCGAAGATCAGTAGGAAGCCAATGACCAACCCCGGTGTGGCCTGTACCGTCGTCATATCGGAAAACACCAGTTTGCCTGTTTCTCCGTAGACCAAGCTGATGCCATAGGCGAGGAGGGCTGCGGCGAAGATGCCCAGGATGAAAAACTTGATGCCTGCTTCGTTCGAGGCGATGTCCTCGCGGAGATAGGCCACGAGGACGTAGAATCCGATGGTGGAAAACTCCAGCGCGATGAAGACCGACAGCAGGTCGTTCGCGGAAGCCATAAACATCATTCCGAGGGCCGACATCACGACCAAGAAATAATATTCTCCGCGGAAGAACTTGAATCGATGAATGTAGTCGATGGAGGCCAAAATGACGAGGATCGTCGATCCGACGACGAACATTTTGAAGAAGAGGGCCATTCGATCGAGGACGAACATGTTCGCGAAAAGGGTTCCGGTGATGCCGGCGACATCGAACCAAACCAGGCAGCCAAGGGTGGCGACGAGCCCGGCGATGCTGAAATAGGCTAATTGTTCGTTGGGCAGCTGAGGGAACGAAAAATCAATGATCAGGATAAGACAGAGCCAGGACGTGAGCAGGATCTCCGGGAGCAGCAGCAGCAGATCGGAGGATGACAACGTGAGCGCGAAGGTCATTCCGACCCCCGTGAGGGGTAAGGGGTAAGGGGTGAGGGGTTGTTCGCCAAGAGCGGAGTATCAGAGGTCCGGGGAGTGGCGCTCGCCTCACTCCTCACCCCTGACCCTTCACCTGTCTGTGCTACCGGCACGACGCGGGTGATCTTTGCGATCAAGGGATCGACGCCGGATCTCACGACATTGTAGAGATGCATGGGGAAGAAAAAGAACCCGATGCTGACGGCAATCATGATCATGAGCGGCAGACGATCAGCCGCGGAGACCGCGTCGTGTGCGTGACTGTATTTCTGGTCCATGGGTCCGTAGAAAAGCCCGCGCATCATCTTGAACAAGTAGGCCAGGGTCAAGACGATGCCGACCACGGCCACGATGACTTGGAGCGGGTACTTGTTCCAACTGCCGACGATGATCATCACTTCGGCGATGAAGTTCACGGTGCCGGGCACGCCGATCGAGGCCATGCACGCAATCACGAAACAGCCGGAGATGAACGGCATGCGGTTCGAGAGCCCACCGAGGGAGGGAATGTCGCGCGTGTGCGTCTGATCGTACACCCACCCGGCCATGGCAAAGAGCATACCTGTGGCCATGGCGTGCGCAAACATATACATCACCGCGCCGGTCAAGCTGATGTAGTCCAAGGCGGCCATGCCCAAAAAGACATACCCCATGTGACTGGAGCTGGAATATCCGATGACGTACTTGGTGTCTTTGGCGTAGAACGCGACGAACCCACCATATACGATACTGAACATGCAAAGCACGGCTGCGATGGGCATGAGTTCTCTGGTGGTCTCCGGCAGAATCTCCCAGGCCACCCGGATGATGGAAAAATGACCGAGCTTCATCAGCACGCCCGCATGCAGCATGCTCGTGGCGGCCGGCGCGGCTGCGTGGCCCACAGGAGACCAGGAGTGCAGAGGCCAGAGAGGCGCAATCGAAGCAAAGCCGAAGAAGATCAGGATCCAAATGATCTTGTCGAGCGTGGTGCCCAAGACCGGGATGTTCATCAGCTTGGCCTGTTCACGCAAGACGAGAATGTCGAAGGTATTGAGCCCCGCGTACTTATAAATCAGCAAGATGCCCATCAGCGCCGCGACGGCAAAAGCCGAAAGAAAAAGCACCAGTTTCATCGCAGCGTATTCTTTGCTGTTAGATCCGAAGTTGAAGATGAATCCGACTGAATCCCGTTGTTTGAGGCCTTCCGGATCCGTCATCTCGTTGTATTTTTTCGTGTGACTTCCCCACATGCCCAACAGGAGATACATGGGGATTACGGACATTTCGTAGAAGAAGAAGAGAAAGAACAGGTCCAACGACATGAAGACGCCGATCGTGGCGGCGGCGAGGATGAGCAGCCAGATATAAAATTCTTTCATCCGATCTTTGATATGCCAGGACACGAAAATCCCCGCGAATAACAAGATGCTCGACGCCAGCACCAGCGGGGTGCCGATTCCATCCACCCCGAGGTGGAGCGAAATGCCCAGTTGGCGGGACCATTCGAATCGCTGGACGAATTGAAATCCTGCCTTCACGTGATCGTAGGTGAAGAACAGATAGAGCGAGGCAAGCAAAGAGACAAGGGCTGATCCCGCGGCTATCCCTCGCACGAGCATCGTTTGCCGGTTGGAGACGAAGATCAGCGCGATGGCTCCCACGAAGGGGGCAAACAGGATATAGAGCAGCGCGTAGTCACCCATAGGAACTAATCCACCCTTACCGGCTGTTTGGACTCAAGCGACGCCACGGTTCCCCGTTCCAGTCGATCCACCAATGCCTGAACCGACCCGTTCATCATTCTCAAAAATGGAGCGGGATAGAGACCGATCCAGAGAATCATCACCGACAAGGCCGACGCGATGAGTATTTCACGTGGATGCAGATCGCGAATGGAGTCCTTGACGGCCTTGCCGAGCGGTCCCAGCATCGAGCGCTCGTAGTACCAGAGAAAATAGGCCGCGCTAAGGATCACGCCGATGACCGCGATCGCACCATATATCCAATTCGCCTTGAAGGTTCCCATTAGGATGAGGAATTCACCGACGAAGCCGCCGGTGCCGGGCAAGCCGATCCCCGCCAGACCGAGGAACAAGAAAAAGCATGCGATCAAGGGGGTCTGTTTGGCCATGCCGCCTAATGAGCCCAGTTGGGTGCTCTGCTGTCGTGAGTAGAGGAAGCCCGCAATGAAGAACAGACCTGCCGTACTGAATCCCAAGTTGATCATGGTGAGCAGGCTGCCTTGGAGCCCCTGAAAATTTAGGGCAAACAGGCCGATCACCACAAACCCGAGATGGCTGATGCTGCTGAACGCCAGGAGCCGGCGTAAATCTTGTTGGACCAGAGCCAAGATGGCTCCGTAGAGAACTGCCGCCAATCCCAGCGCCATGATGATTGAGACGACGGTCTGGCTTTTCGATGCGTCCGGGAGCAACGGAATGCTAAACCGGATGAAGCCGAATGTGCCGAGCTTCAATCCGCCCAGCACTACCGCCATGCCGATCGGACCCTCGAAGAGGGCGTCCGGGAGCCAGGTATGGAAGGGAAACACAGGAGCCTTGAATGCAAAGCCAAGGAACAACAGCCAGAAAATGAGGACTTGTTGACTGAACGGAATCGGGACGGAGAGCAGTTCCAGTAAGTCGAAGGAGTAGGTCGGTTCTATATGTCGTAGCGTCGCCCACTGGTGATAATTGATGTCCAGGAGAACAATGCCCACTAACATAAACACGCTGCCAAGCAAGGTATAGAGCACGAATTTTAGCGCTGCGTAGTGCCGCTCCGCTCCTCCGCCCCAGAGCTTGATCAGAAAATAACTGGGAATGAGCATGAGTTCCCAAAAAACGAAGAAGAGGATCAAGTCGATGGAAATGAAGACCCCCATTATGGTGGTTTCGAGTGCAAGGAGCGCCATCATATAGAGTTTCATTTGATGGCGAACGGTGTCCCAGCTATAGATGACGATCAGAACCGTGAGAAAGGCGGTGAGCCCAACAAACAGCACACTGATTCCATCGACCGCGAGGTGATAGCTGATTCCGAGGGCGGGAATCCATGGCACGTGTTCGGAAAACTGCATGGCGGCCGATTCGGGAACGAATCGCAGGAGTACGAATACGCAGAGGGCCAACTCCAAAAGGGCAATCGCTAAGGCAGAGGTCCGGACCATATCCTCGTCGTCGAACAGCCACAGGACTACGGCTCCGATGACGGGGAGAAAAAGAATACAAGTGAGAATGGGAAACGTTGATGCCAGTTCTTCTATCATTACAGCGCTTTATAATTGCATGATGAGCTGAATAATGACCGCCAGCAGAAACAACCCTGCCACAATGATGGCGGCGTAATGATGCACCATGCCGCTCTGTAGTTGCCGCCACTGGCGGGCGGCAAGATGGTTGCCGTAGCCGATGATATTGAGGCCGCCGTAGATCACGTACTTCTCAGCCCAAGTTGAACCGGCTGCGGCCAAGTCAGCGGCCTGTGCGACACCGCGCACGAGGCCATCGATGACGGTGCGGTCGAACCAGTCGAACAGAAGCCCCAACTTCTTGGTCGGCTCCACCCATAACAGGTCATAGAGTTCATCGACGTAGTACTTGTTGAGCACAGTCGTGTAGGCAGTCTGGAATTGTTCCGCCAGGCGATCGGGCATCGAGGGATTCACACTATAAAAATAGTGCGCAAGACCCCAGCCAACCAGCGCAATTCCCGTAGCAACCATCATAAGGGTGAGCACGAGTCCGGTGCTCACCTCATGCTCGCCTACCGCGCCTGCGACCGGTGCAAGGAATTGATGGAGCCAGCCCTGGTCAGGGGGAAACCCCAGGAACCCACCGAGAATGGACAGCACGCCTAATGCCAGCAATGGACCGACCATCACCATCGGGGACTCATGGACATGTTCCTCCGTATGATGGTCCATGCGGGATGTGCCGTAAAAGGTCAGATAGACCAGGCGAAACATGTAGAAGGAGGTCAAGAGCGCGGCGACGGCAGCCATGCCATACAGCAGATAGTGGTGACTCGTAAAGGCATGGGCCAGGATTTCATCTTTGCTCCAGAAGCCTGCCAACGGCGGAATGCCTGCAATGGCGATCGTGCCGATCAGAAACATCCGATAGGTCCAAGGGATCTTGGATTTGAGGCCGCCCATCTTTCGAATATCTTGCTCGCCCGAAAGTGCGTGGATCACCGATCCGGCTGTGAGGAACAGGAGGGCCTTGAAGAAGGCATGGGTCACAAGATGGAACACGGCAGCCGTATAGGCCCCGATCCCGCACCCGAGAAACATGTACCCGAGCTGGCTCACCGTCGAATAGGCTAAGACACGTTTGATATCCGTTTGCACGAGGCCGATGGTGGCGGCAAACAAAGCCGTGAGTCCGCCGATGACGCCGACGGTTGTCATGGCCGTCGGCGATAAATCGAAAATGGCATGGTTCCGCACAATCATGTAGACCCCGGCCGTCACCATCGTTGCCGCGTGGATGAGCGCGCTGACCGGCGTCGGCCCCTCCATTGCGTCCTGCAGCCAGGTATACAGAGGGAGCTGGGCCGATTTGCCGATCGCGCCGACGAGTAAACAGAGAGCAATTGCCGTGGCCATCTCCGGCGAGAGCTGGCCGACCTGGGCAAAGACTTTCGTATAGTCGAGCGTCTTGAAATTGATGAAGATGAGAAAAATGGCCAACAGGAAGCCAGCGTCGCCGATGCGGTTCACCACAAAGGCTTTCGAAGCGGCTTTGGCGGCAGAGACTTTGGTGTAGTAGTAGCCGATCAACAGATAGGAACAGAGCCCCACCCCTTCCCAGCCGATGAACAGCACAACATAATTGTTCCCCATGACGAGGAGCAACATGGAGACCATGAAGAGGTTCATGTAGGTGAAGAAGCGCGTAAATCCGGCCTCTCCATGCATATAGCCGACGGAATAGATGTGAATCAGGAGTCCGACTCCCGTGACGACAAGCAGCATGATGCATGTGAGAGGATCGACGAGATAGGCCAGATTGACGGTGAGGTCGCCTCCGAAGATCCACCGGTAGGCGATGACCTCGTGGGCTGTGCCGGTCCGCAAGATGTCGACGAAGACGCCGACTGTGCAGAGAAACGACAGTCCCACCGATCCCCAAGCAAGCCGGTGCGCGAAGTCGTGGGAATACCGCGTGCCCAGGAGTCCGTTTAAGATCACGGCCAGCAAAGGGAACAGCGGAATAAGTTGTATGAGCAGATCGGTCACGTTACCACTTCAGGAGATTCATCTCATCCACGTTGGTGGAGATCTTTCCACGGAACACGACGATGATGATGGCCAGCCCGATCGCCGCTTCCCCCGCCGCGATGGCGATGATGAAGAGGGCCACCAGCTGGCCTGCCATGGAATCCAAGTAATGGGAAAAGGCGACAAGGTTGATGTTTGCCGCATTCAGCATGATCTCGACAGACATCAATACGATGATGAAGTTCCGTCTGATCACCACACCGAGCAGTCCGGTAATAAAGAGTACGGCGCTGACAGCCACGTATGCGCTTAATGGAACCATAGTTACCCGTGAAGCGTGAAGCGTGAAGCGTGAGACGCACGAGTTCTTGTCTTTTCTGCTGTCATTTATCCCTTACGCCTTACGTTCTTTGTTGGCCGGTTTCGGAGTTTTTGCCAGGACGATCGCGCCAATGACGGCGCCCAACAGAAACACCCCGACGATTTCGAACTGCAATAGATACTCGCTGAACATCTTGATCCCGACCGCGTGGGTATCGCCGTCCCGGAGTATCGCTTCGGCCGGCGCATCGCCCTTTGCGCCTCCGAAGGGTGAACGGATCAGGAGGGCCAACACGTACAATGATCCGATCGCTGCCGGGACCAGAAAGTACAGGTACGAGGTGTGGAAATACCGATCGTCGGTTTTCAAGTTCATGAGCATCAGCACGAAGAGGTACAACACGAGGATCGCGCCGGCGTAAACGATGACCTGCACGGCCCAGAGGAACTCAGCGTTGAGGATGATGAATAGTCCGGAGACATGGAGCAATAGGGCCAGAAGCGCCAAGCCGCAATGCACCGGGTTCTTAAGCGAGACGGTCATGACGCCCGCAGCAATACTGGCCAGGGCAAAATAGGCGAAAAATACCAAAACCATTGAATGACTTAGCCTAGATGCTTGGGTGGTGGTTGGGTCGGCTTCAGTACCGATTGCGGGAAATAATACCGATATTCCCTGCTTTCCTCAACGTTCTTTTCCTGATTATGCGCGTACAGGTATTTCTTTGCATCGTCGAGATGACGTTCGCCGATTTCATACAGCCGCTTCTTGTCGAACAGCAAGGTGCGCTTATCATGAGTTGAGAACTCGTACATCTTCGTCATCGCCAGCGCGTTGACGGGACAAGCTTCGACGCAGTAGCCGCAAAAGACGCATTTCGTAATGTCGATATAAAACTCGCTGGCGAATCGCTGTAGTGGACGCTCTGGATCTTCCAAGCTAATGACCTTGATGCAGCGGGATGGGCAGGCGGCTTCGCAGAGGTCACAGCCGACACAACGTTCCTGGTGATCGTCGTAACGTAAGAGCGCGAGTGCCCCTCGGTGGGTATCGGGAAGGGTTCGCTGCTCCCGTGGATACTGGAACGTGATGGGCTTGTGGAACATGTGCTTGAACGTCACCTTCATCGCATCCCAGATCTCATAGAACAATGCGGCTTGGAGGATTTGCTTTATCAGCGATGGAGCACTCATGCGCGCTTCCTGCTCTCTCTTAGGCCTTTTCGATCGTCACGCGGGTCTGCTTAAACGTGGGAACTCCGGTCGTCGGATCAACCTGGACCGACATCAAGTCCTTCACCGGCGGCTCATTAAAATGTTCCGGGAAGAAACAGGTCTGCGGAGCGACGGATTGATCGGGCTGCGCCGCCAATTGCATTGAGCCGCGATCCGATGTGAGACGCACCGTCGCCCCCTCACCCACGGCTAGCCGTTCCATATCTTGGGGATTCATCCTGAGCCGCCCCGTATTAGGGGCAATGGTGATGAGCCCGGGGGCATTGGTGGACAACTTACCGGAATGATACAGGACTTGTCCCAGTATCAAGGCGAAGGGCCGCTGGCTCTTGGAATCGGATGGAGCGGAAGCTCGATAGCGAGATTCCACATCCTTGGTGTAGTCGGTTGAAAGATAGTGGTCCATTGCCGGTACAACCTTGCGTGGTTGTCCGAGGTTGTAGTACCCGGGCAGCAACTTCATAATCTCGGATTGAATATCGTTCGAGGATTCATACCCCCATTGACAGTCCAGCGCATTGGCCAGCGCCGTCATGATGTGCCAGTCCGGCAAACTTTCCCCGATTGGATCGATGGCCTCGCGGACGCGCAGGACTCGGCCTTCCAGATTGGTGAAGGTGCCGTCCTTCTCCGCAGAGGTGCAAGCCGGCAGCACCGCATGCGCCATGCGCGCCGTGTCGGTCAGGAACGGATCCTGGACGACGAGCAACTCGAGCCGATCCAGCGCGGCACGAACCTCCATCGATGCGGGCAACGTAGCCAGCGGGTTTTCTCCGATGACATAGAGGGCGCGGATCTGGCCGCTCCTGCAGCGATTGAGAATTTCGACGAGATCTGCCCCGGAGTTAGCCGCCGGGAGCGTGGCGTCCCAAGCCTTGGCAAAACGGTCGCGAGCGGTTTGATCGCTGAACAAGGCTTGACCAGGGAGAAATTCCGGCGCGGCGCCCATGTCCACGGCCCCCTGCTCGTTCGGCTCTTCCGTGACTGTATTTACCCCGCAGCCTGGTTGGTCCAACTTGCCGGTGATCCAGGCGAGATCAATCAGTTTCAAGACATTCTGGTATCCATCAGGCCGGCGGACAATCCCTTCAGCGCAGAGGATGATGGATCGAGGCGCTTCGGCAAAGATCGCCACGGTGTCTTTCAACGATGCGACCGACATGCCGGTCTGTGCCGCCACCTGTTCCAGCGAGACGTGGGCCACAGCAGCCTTGAGGGCTTCGAAGGCCAGGGGGTGTTTCTTGACGCTGGTCTCGTCAACCAAGTCCAACTCCAGGGCGGCTTTCACGAGTCCGTCGATCACGAGTCCTTCCGTTCCCGGCGTGATCAGGACCGGATGGGATGCGAGCTTGGCCATGTTCGTGACAGCGGAATCGATGACCACCACTTGCGCTCCATAGACGCGAATGGCTTCCTTGATGCGCACAGCTGTGAGCGGATTGGTCTCCGTGATGTTGGAGCCGATGAGAATCACGGCTTTGGCTTTCGTCAGGTCTTCCCAGTCGTTCGGGCTTCGCCCGATTCCCAAAGCGTGTCGGGAGGCATGGACAAAGTTCAGGTGGCCGTAGCGCGCACTGCTGTCGAACTGGTTGGTCTGGAACCCGGTGCGCATGAGTTTCTGAAAGAGATACAGCTCTTCGTTGGTGCAGCGCGCGGTGATCAAACCGGCAATTGCATCGGGTCCGTGCTTACGTCGGATTTCTGAGAACCGATCAACTATCTGGTGCATGGTTTCGAGCCAGGGGGTTTCGACGAGCTGATTGCCTTTACGAAGGAGCGGTTGCTTCAAACGTGCAGCGCTATCGATGTATTCGAACCCGAAACGCCCCCGCACGCAGAGCCCGCCGTGCCCCTTGGCCGTGTCGGCCCGGTCGCCCCATTTGTTTTTCCAGGACAGAGGCGAGGTTACGCGGACGACTTCCGCGTCCTTGGTCTCGAGGTACATCTGGCAGCCGTCCCCGCAATAGTTACAGGTCGTCGTGGTTTTCTTCATCTGCCACGGCTTGTACAAATATTTAGAGAACTTGTTCGTGATGGCGCCGACCGGGCAGACGGCAAGGCAGTCTCCACAGAACTCG
>JANOOS010000254.1:0-13873 GCA_031421455.1 Nitrospira sp. | reverse complement strand
TGTGCGTGCGACCTCCTCAAGATTTGGCGATATGTGTTGCAGCGCCGGTTCCAGCGATTGGAGACCGGCTGGGAGAAAATGGATCACGTAGGCTACGATAAGGATCAGCACTGAGCCATAGGCCACCGGAGCTAGTTTCGTGAAGAGGACAAGGACGGCCAGTGCTGCCACCGGTCCTGGGAGTACATAGCCGGCATAGGCGGCTTGCAGGCAACCCAGGTTCAGCATGGTCGGGCGGCGGCTGGCAAGGTAGGCCAGCGGCAAGCCGATCAACACGCCACCTGTGGCGGCGCTGGCTGCCAGGATGCCGCTGTTCCAGATAAATCCGAAGAACCGGCTGTCGATCGTGGCCTGCGCCTCGGGTGACAGGCTCCATTGAATCAAGAGCACAGCTGGGAGTGCGAAGGAGGCACCGATGATCAGGCCGAGATAGCCGGTAACGGCGATGGTGCCGAGCCAACCATATCGGTGTCGTTGAGGAGCCCGGTAGCGGCCGGTGGTTTGATAGAACCGGCTTCGTTGTCGGAACCACCGTTCAGTAATGAGAAAAATCAGTGCGAGCACGACCAGGAGGAGGCTCAAGATGCTTGCCGCGGTATTGTCGGATCGTCCGGTCATTTGTTGGAACACGGCGTAGGTGAGTGTCTGGTAGCGAAGCAGTGACACTGCGCCGAAGTCCGACACGACGTACAAGATGACGAGTGCGACTCCAGCGGCAATTGAGGGGCGCATCAGAGGCAGCGTCACACGCCAGAGGGTTGAGAGACGGGAGACACCGCTGGCCCGCGCCACCTCCTCGAACGACACATTCATGCTGAGGAGGGCGCTGCGGCTCAGGAGATAGACGAAGGGAAACGTGTCCAATGCCATGACGATTGTTGCGCCCAAAAAGCTATGGGGCGAAAAGATCCTTGCCTGGGGTCCGGCCATAAGTTGCCAGAGATGCTCGACAGGGCCGCCAAATCCCAATAGGTAGGAAAAGACATAGGCCAGCACATAGGTCGGCATCGCCAATGGAAGAACCAAGGCGCCCTCCCACAGCCGGCGACCGGGAAACTCCACACGCGTAACCAGCCAGGCAGTCGAGACGCCCAGAACCAGCGTGATGACCGATACGCTGCCGGCCAGCGAGACGGTATTGAACAGCAGCTCGGGAATGCGAGTCGCCCACAACCGGCTCCAGATGACTGGGTCGGCCGAGAGGGCTTGTGCTGTGACATAGCCGAGCGGCAGCAGAATTATTCCGGCAGTCGCCAAAGCAAAGAGCTGCAGCGGCGAAACAAGCTGGTGGCGAATTGTGCTCACGAGGGTCCCTTCGAGTTACCGGAGACCCACTTGTTCGATCAGGGTGAGCGTCGGCTCGCGCAGTTCGGCGAGTTTGGAGAGGGGGACCAGCGCCGCGCGAAAACTCTTTCGGTCTACCAGCGCCGGGTCTGCCTTCACGTCCTGGTGGAGAGGATACTCCTTGTCGAGATCTGCAAATAGCTTCTGCCCCGCTTGAGCCACTAAGAATTCTACAAGCAGCTTGGCGCTGTCGAGGCGCTTGGTCGTCTTGATGATACCGACGCCGGCAACGTTCATGATCGCTCCCATGCCGCCCTCTTGCTGATCAGGCATCACGACTGCGATCGGCGTCCCCGGCTGAGCGGCAAGATGACGGTACACGTAGTAATGATTCACGATACCCAGCGCGACTTGTCCCTTGGCGACGGCATCTACGATCTGCGAGCTTTTCTGGTAGACCTGGTTGTCGGCGTTGGTCTTGAGGCCTTGCAGGAACTGCTTGGTCTTTTCGTCGCCATAGGTGGCGCGGATGACCGATACCCCTGCTTGCAGATACTCGCTGCCGGAATTGGGAATCGCAATCTTGTCTTTCCACTTTGGATCGGCAAGATCGAGAAGCGACTTCACTTGGTCCGGCTTCACCATCGTGGTGTTATACACCACGATCCAGAATCGCCCGGAAAGTCCTACCCAGGCATTATCCGACGCGCGAAACTGCGGCGGAATGGCTCGTTCGACTTCCCGCATATTCAACGGGTGGAGGAGTCCGGCTGTTCTGGCCAGTTCCAAACTGCCGGCGTCATTGGTGATCAGGAGATCTGCCGACGTACGATCGCCTTCAGCTTTCAGTCGATTGACTAACTCCGTTGTGCCGGATGACAACAGCTCGATTTTAATGCCGGTCGTCGCGGTGAAGGCGTCGAGTACCGGCTTGATGAGCCGCTCCGAGCGGCCGGAATAGATCGTGAGTGAATCGGCAGCCGGCGCCGAGGGTGCGAAGGCCACAGCCACGAAGAGTAGAAGGAGACTTGAGAGGATTGTTCGGCGCGATACGGACAGGGTATGTACGAATGACATGATACGGCCCTCGTGAAATTGAAATTGATAAACTGTCTCAAAATGATACTAAAAAAAATCTGGTTCGTCAATGGCGGCAGCGAGAACAGAGGCCGTAGAGCTCAAGTCGGTGGGTTTTGATCGTAAATCCGTTCCGGGTGGCCACTTCTTCCTGGAGTCGTTCAATTTCTTCGTTTTCAAATTCCACGATCTTCTCGCAGCCGGTGCAGATGAGGTGATCGTGATGGCCCTTGTGCGACACGTTGTCGTATTTCGTCTGAGAGCCGAAGTGCCTGGCTTGTGCGAGGCCTGCATCGCAGAACAGATTGAGTGTCCGGTAGATGGTCGCGAGCCCCAGATGAGGGTCGGACTTCGCCAGCTGGTGATACATGGCTTCCGCAGTAATATGTTCTTGCCGGAGGAAAGCGCTCAGAATCAACTCACGTTGGCGGGTGAGCTTGAGCTGATGTTTGCCCAGGTGTTCCTTCAGGGCCTGCATTTCCTTCACATGTGTATTTGCCAAGAGGGGCCTCCGATGGGGCTCATTAAAGACGAAACTTGCCCGACTGGTCAAGTGGTGTTATGCCGAGTGGTTTAAAGGGGAGGAATTGACGGAGATATTCGACGGTGCCTATAGTGCTCCGCTCAAAAAAGACGGAAGAAAGGAAGGACTCCCGGCATGCGAAAGCCCAATCAGATTACGGTCGACCGGGCTCTCTTGCTCTATGTCCTGCATCTGGCGGAGCCTCACGGACTGCTCAGCGATGTGAAGCTGCAGCAATTATGCTTTCTGTGCGAGCTGCAGATGTTCGGCAAGGGCTTTAAAGGCTTTCACTTCGAGTTTTTTCGGTTTGCCTATGGAGCTTTCAGCAAGGATCTCGATAATGACCTCATGTCGCTACGCCGGAAAGAACGGGTAGAAAACTTTACGCCGTCAGATCAGGCACAGGAAGAGGTTATTCCGTTGCTGGAGAAAGGTATTGAGGGGGTTGAGACGAACGAGAAGGTCGTGGAGATTCTGAAGGCGGTGGTAGCCGTGTATGGGCCTCAAGATAGTGGAGCGATTACCCAGTCGGTCGAGTCAGTCGAATTGAGTACACCTCAGCAACCAGAGTTCAAGATCCCGATCCGCGATATTGTTTTTCACACGACGCTCTTGGTGCCATCTCGTATCGAAGTGCAGGCGGAGTTCACGTTGTCTGCTGTGAGCTTGGCGAAGCTGAATCAGGCGATGGGATACTGACTCAGGCCAAGGGCCTGAGAGTCCTGAGTTTTGAGTTATGAATTCTGAGTTGTAGCCAGGACTCTCGATTCGCTACCCAGAACTCAGAACTCAGAACAACTCCCCCCTAGAGCTTGTAGAGCTCGCCGTATTTTTTCTCAACATACGATAAGAAGGGCTCAGGGTCGAGGCTCTTTCCCGTCACTCGTCGCGAGAGGTGGTCCGGCGTGAACATCCGGCCCCACCGATGAATCTTCTGTCCGAGCCAACGCTGCAGCACCATTAATTGCCCCGCCGCAATTTCATCCTCCAGATGCGGGATCTCCAGTTTGGCCTGTTCATAGAATTGAACGGAGTAGAGATTCCCGATCGTGTACGTCGGAAAGTAGCCGAAGGCGCCGAACGACCAGTGCACGTCTTGCAGCACGCCCTCCGCATCGTTGGAGGGGACGATGCCCAGGTATTCCTCCATTTTCCGGTTCCAGATTCCCGGCAAGTCCTCCGGGCGCGTCTTGCCTTCAATGAGATCCTGTTCGATTTCGAACCGCAGCATGATGTGGAGATTGTAGGTCAGCTCATCGGCCTCAACGCGAATCAGCGAGGGCTTCACGCGATTGATAGCCGCGTAGAATTGTTCCCCATCGAGCGAACGTAATTGATGATGAAAGGTTTGCTGCAGCATGGGGTAAAAGAAACGCCAAAACGGTCGAGACCGGCCCACGCAGTTCTCCCACATGCGCGATTGGCTCTCGTGAATGCCGAGCGAGACCGAGTCGCCCAGCGGCGTGCCGAAGTAGCGGGGATCAAGCCCCTGGTCGTACAGGCCATGGCCGCCTTCATGGATGCAGCTGAACAGGCAGGATTGGAGATCGTGTTCGTGCACACGAGTCGTGACGCGTACATCCGTCGGATGGAATGATGTCGTGAAGGGATGCGCCGACAGGTCGAGACGGCCCCGTTCAAAATCGTAGCCCATGGCGATCAAAACCATCCGGCCGAACTCCAGCTGGCGCGCCTGATCGAAGGTGTGAAATAACATCGTATCGTCGATCTGAACCGAGCTCTCCTGAATTTTCTTGAGCAGCGGCACGAGGCGCCCCTTAATCTGTGCGAACAGTGGACGTAATTCCTTGATGGTAGAGCCTGGTTCGTATTCATCGAGTAAGGCATCGTACGGTGAGTCCCGGTAGCCGAGGTACGCGGCCTCTTCCCGCTTGAGCGACAGGACGGTGCGGAGATTGGGCAGAAATTGCGAGAAGGACTGATTTTCCTTTGCCTCGGCCCATACTTGCTGCGCCAGCGAACATTCCCGGCTGAGCGTGACGACAAAGTCTGAGGGTAGTTTCTTCGCGCGGCTATAGTCACGCCACACTTCGCGGAGCAACGACCGTGAGGGCTCGTCCCAGGCCTCCCCGGGGCTGTCTCGAATCTCACCGGTCTCCGGATTGATCCAAGCTGCGAGCAACCCTTCAATCTCCGATGAGACGAGCTTCTGGTGTGCAATGCCCTGGAGCGTTGAAATCTGTTCGGCACGGGCCTCGCCCCCGCCGGCGGGCATATAGGTTTCTTGATCCCACGAGAGGAGCGAGGCGGAGCTGTTAATGCGCTGGATCTCCAAGAGTCTGATCGTCAAATCGGCCACAGTCTTCAGGGTTTTCAAAGTAGCGTGTCTCCTTCGGGAACCGTCATGCTATGATCGCGCCGGTCTGCATCCTGTGACGTAGTGTACGCAATAAACCGTACGTTTTCAAACGATGCGGGTTAGGTTATGGTCATGAATGGAAATTGCCCGATGCCCGTGAATAAAGACTGTAGCCACTGCGTATGACACTTCAGGCAAACCGTCTGGCCTATGGCGCAATCATTGGTGCCGCTGTGCTTTGGGGCGGATCGATCGTGGCTCAGAAGCTGGCCCTGAGCGGATTCTCAGCTGTCGAAGCCTCGGTCCTGAGGGACATCGGCGGGTTGGCGATTCTCCTGAGCACCTGGTGGTGGCAGGAAGGAACTTTGGGCAAGCTGACCAAGGCGGATGTGCGCATGCTGGGACTGCTTGGGCTTGGCGTATTGGGTAACCACCTGTTCATCATGATGGGGCTCAAGTATGTGAGTGGGGCTGTGGGTGGGGTGATCATCGGATCGAGTCCGGTGGTGACCGCGCTGCTTTCGGCTCTGTTGATTCAGGATGTCCCACTGCGCGCCGTCTGGGCCGGGGGCCTCCTATCGTTCGCTGGGGTGGGGCTGGTCTCTGTGGCGGGATTTCAGGCTGCAGGTGATCAGCCGCTGCTCGGCAGCCTGTTGGTCTTTGGCGGCGTAGTGAGCTGGGCTCTTTATAGTATCGGTAGCCGGAACCTCATGGAGCGCCACTCGGCCCTCACAGTCAATTGGGCGACACTGCTTGTCGCAACCGTCCTCCAAATTCCTTTGTTGTGGATGGATCGCAAGATGCTGGATGCGGGACTCGGATCCGTGTCGCCGGCGGACTGGATGGCGCTGGGGTATCTGGTTCTGTTCGCGACGGCTATCGCGCAACAGGCGTGGTTGTATGGCGTGAAGGGCATTGGACCTTCGCGCGCGTCGGTCTTTGGCAATCTGACTCCTGTGGCCGCCATCGTCCTATCAGCATTACTGTTGAATGAATCAGTGGGCACGAGCGAAATTCTCGGCATTGCGCTGATTCTGGCAGGAGTGTGGGTTGTCGATCGGCAAACATCCCGTCTCACGAATTAGGAGGCTGCTGAAAAAGCCCGCCAGCGGCGTTCTCACCTCGAAAGCATCCTCAACGTAGCCCAGAGGCTACGCCTCCGGTGCTTCCATCGGCTGCGGCCTTGCTGGCGGGCTTTTTGAGCAGCCTGCGAAGATCGATTTATCTACTACCACGATTCTCCATTCTTCCTCTCGCCCTCGTTCTGTGATTGCAGTATGATACGGCGCAATTTTCACGTAAGGAGCTGCGCATGCTGGAGCAACGCATTGAGGAAGTGAACAAAGCGAACCATGCATTCTATGCCGCGTTCGGCAACCTCGACATCATCGAGATGGATAAAGTCTGGGCGCACCAGGAATATGTCACATGCATCCATCCAGGATGGACCTTGCGGTCGGACTGGCCTTCGGTCCGCGATTCCTGGGTTCTGATCTTCAACAATACCTTTTCTATGACGTTCGAGCTTACGGACGTATCGATACAGGTGGCGGGCGATTTGGCCTGGGTCGTCTGTGTGGAGAACATCACCACCCATCAATCCGACGAACCGCAGCAGGCGCAGGTGTTAGCCACGAACCTCTTCGAGCGGATCGGGGATGAGTGGTTGCTGATACATCATCATGGGTCGGCGGTGATGGGCTGAGGCGGTTCGCTCTCTGTGCTCGCGCAACGCGCGGCCTCCGAAGGCCCTCGTTGGACGCGCGCACGTTGAGAGCAGAACCGTCTCAGCCCATTGTTTAAGGGTGGGGGGGAAGATTGTTCGGTGGGCGTAGTGGGGGAATTAATCAGCCCGTAACCTTAGGGAAAAGGGGCGGTGGGGACATGAGTGGATAGCCCAGCGGACCGCCTCTGACTGTGACTCGTTGGCCAGATATACTGCGGGCTGGTAGCTAGATAGACTGCAGGATTCGCAGTCTATTCAGGTCAGTGGAACAAGCCGAAGTATTGAACAAGTCTTGGATTTTCAAGTAGACTTGCCTTCCACTATACTATACTGCATGGCCACCCGCAGCAGACTTATTAGTTAGCTCGTATCTCAAATTTATGCCTGCCTCTCAACCCCTCAAGCTCAAGTCAGAGCAGCGCATCGTCAACATTGATCGAGTTTCCATTTCGACCGCGATCTGAACTAACCGAGTTCGCCGTTGCTGACGATTTGTTTGTCCGTCACATGGACGATGAAACAAAGACTCGCCTTCTTCGCATTGAGGACGCGAAATACAATGAGAGCGGTAAATTAATCAGCTTTACCAGCCTCCCCGATTGCCTCTTTTCAGATTCAATTGGGCCTGAAATCGACGAGATTGACGAGTTCTGTTCTAGCAATTACGTGCTCATTGCACCTTCATTAGAGCGTGCAAAAGAGTTCGATTTCGCTCTAAAGCTCGCTGGCAACCATCCTCGGCTCTCTACGTCGGGTTCAAGACCGCTACTCTCGCGAGGTATTTTTTAAACCCACCCTGTTATTTCGGAGATAGCGCACTGGGTGTTGAGAAAGCAGATGCTCAACGATTAACAACTTTGATTGAACAAATAGAGCGTGCTCGGATCGACGAAAAACTCCAGACGATGATCGAAATCTATAAGCACGCGCTTGCCAGGCAGCGTCGAAAAGAAAGCCGCTTCATGGAAATTGCGGTTGTTCTAGAAATGCTGCTCTTGCCAAGCATAACTGCGGAGTTGTCGTACAGATTCAGTTTGCGTTTGGCGAAACTCATGAACAAATTAACAGGAGAGTCAATTCGCGAGGTATTCAAGCATGCTCACCGCATTTATAAGACTCGCTCGCATCTTGTACACGGAGGGAGCGATAGTGATGTCGATTCTATTTCGCCAGTCGCATACAATTATGTTCGAATTTTGTTGGCCACTTACCTTGAAGACCGCACCCACTTCCAGGAAGCCAACCTCGATGAAATGTGTTTGATCTAATAAATCACTCCACCAGACCTGCGCAAAAAGCCGCACTGGCCGGTGAATTCAAACGTTAGAAGCACTGAGGGCAGGAATAAAGCGGCGGGAACCGTTTCTTGTGTGATGGCGTTAGGTTTTTGGCGCGGCGGCGGTGGGGGCTTCTTCTACTCGGATGGTGTTGGCTCATTCGGCGACGAGGGGGTCTCGTTCTTCCATCGTCATCCCGGCATACTTCATAAACATCTGCGGGTCTTTGCGGCGGCGCGAGCCCACATTATTCATGACGGTTCGCCGCGAAATCGCTGAGCCGCGTTGCGAGGCCGGCGCGCGGATCCGTGAGGATCCGATGCGTACTCGTGCAGTACGGTGAAGGTCCGAGGGGCGAGCCCGCTGGCCGAAGGCTCGTCGTAGCAACGGATCGGCGATTGTCGCAGAAGCGCTCATGAGTAATGCGGGCTGGGTGAGATAGTTGAGGAAGGCTCCGGCAACTCGAAGCAGGCTTAGTAGCTCCGCACCGTATAAACTCCCCGCTCGTGTTGGACAAATTGACAACAGCGTTTAGGTGTTGGTATAGTCACCAACATGAAGGCCGTAGAGCTTTTCCGGCGAAGAATTGTTTATTCGGAAAGCTCCTTCGCCGAGTTGGTTCTCTGGCGAGTACCGAAACCCCTTGCCGGATCGAATCATGGGTTCAAGTACCGGCTTGCGTACGTCGTAGATGGCGAGTGCGTTCTGAGGTTCGACAATGAGGCCGGCAAAGGCGATCATCGGCATTTTGGCGGCGAGAAAGGTCACTATGCCTTCTCCACGCCCAAAAAGCTGATCGTCGATTTTCAACGCGACATAGCGAGGTGGAACAATGAAAACAGTCACGCTTGAAGTGCGTGCACCTGGGGAAGGTATGAATGAGTTCGTGCACACCTGGAAGTCCGGGAAAGCCCAGCGGTCGGCGCGCATTGGTTTCGCGACGCCAGAACTCCTTTGGAAGGTCTTGTCGGCCAAACGATGGGAGTTGCTGAAGGCCCTTTGTGGTGCAGGGCCAGTCTCGATACGCGAAGCGGCACGTCGCGTTCAACGCGACGTGAAGGCCGTTCACAGCGACGTGACGGCTTTGTTGTCTGCGGGCCTGCTAAACCGCACCGAGACCGGCAATATTGAGTTCCCCTACGAGGCCATAAAAGTTGAATTCCTTCTCCATGCTGCGTAGTCTGTAGCCAAGAAAATGGGGCTGAACCGCAAAGGGTGACTTGGTGCCGCCGAAAATAAGAGAGCTTGTTGGCGACCTTGAACGAGCGGGCTTCGTCGACCGAAGCGGAAAAGGCAGTCACAGAAACTTTGTCCACCCGAAGGTTGCCAAACCTATTACAATATCCGGTGCGCTTGGCGATGATGCGAAGCAATATCAGGTCCGCGCCGTGAAGCGGGCTGTTGAGGAGTCAAAGTCATGAAAGATACTGCGCGATACGCAAAGATTGTCGAGTGGTCGGAGGAAGACCAGTGCTTTGTGGGCAGTTGTCCGGGTTTGATTTACGGCGGGTGCCACGGCACGGACGAAAAGGCTGTCTTTGAGCAACTTTGCCAATCCGTAGAGGAATCCATTGCGCTCTACCGCCAGGATGGAAAGGCTCTTCCCCCGCCAACGTCGGGCCGTGATTTTGCGAACAAGATGCAGAACGTCGCATAACTGCGCAATGCACACGACGCGCGCAAGGGTGGTACGCGCGGGTAACTGCAGTGGTTAGGTTTTCGGCGCGGCGGCGGCGGGGGCTTCTTCTACGCGGATGGTGTTGGCCCACTCGGCGACTAGGGGGTCTCGTTCTTCCATCGTCATCCCTGCGTACTTCATAAACATCTGCGGGCCTTTTCGGCGTCGCCAGGTCAGATAGCTCAAGAAATGTGCTCGGCAGATACTGTGGGTGCCAGCTGGGGCATAGACCTTGGCTTGGCAGCCGTGAATCATACATCTGAGATCGTGCATCGCGTTCTCCAATTACGAGCCATAGTATGCAGAACGGAAGGGGTGATTATCAACCTTGACCTGTTGCTCTCGTTCCGGTAAGTCCATCGTCATGAAGAGTCCGCTTTCTATTCTCCTCATACTCCTGGCCGTGATCGCTTCCCTTTCTAGCTGTGTGTCAGCATCACGAGAGGGGCTCCCCCCTGGCAGTCCCTTTGCCGAGACGGCGGCCGTTTCGGCAAAGGGACTGCCTCAAGGGATTGCGGTGGGGGATGTGACGAGCCAGTCGGCACTGCTTTGGCTGCGGACGGATGGGCCGATGATGGTACAAATCGAGTGGGCGACGGTGGCAGCCTGGGATAGCCTATCGAAGCTTGGGACAGGCATCGTTCCTGTGGTACGGACGCCGTTGTTCACGACCGGCCAGGAAACGGACTTTACCCTGGCGATTTCCATTGAGGGGCTGACACCGGCCACACGATATCGATGGCATGTATTCGCCGGCACGAAGGGCCGTGAAGGCGCACCGACTGAGGCAGGAATGGCGGCGCAAGGGGAGTTCACAACGCTTCCCGATGTGCAGAGTCATGTGCCTGTGACCTTTGCCTGGAGTGGCGATCTGGGCGGCCAGGGGCGTTGCAGGCGTGGTGCTGCCGGATACCCTATCTTCGATGCGATGCATGCCCAGCACCTCGATTTCTTTCTGTTTCTTGGCGACTCGATATACAGCGACAACCTCTGTCCGTCTCCTCCGAACGAGCCTGGCGCTGACTTTAAGGCGACGACCCTGCCCGAGTACCGCGCACGTCATCGTTATCAGCGAGGTGCAGAGGCTCTGCAACGGTTTCTCAGCAGCGTTCCGGTTTATGCGATTTGGGACGACCATGAAGTGCGGAACGATTTTTCAGGGCCCTTTGACAGCCAGATGCCGGCTGGGCGTCAGGCTTTGCGCGAGTATTGGCCCATCCGCGTGGAGCCTGACGATCCCCATCGGCTCTATCGAACGGTGCGTGCCGGAGCGGATCTTGAGCTGTTTATCCTTGATACGCGACAGTATCGGAGTCTGAATGCCGATCAGGATGGTCCGGCAAAGACGATGTTGGGAGAGAGGCAGCTTCAATGGTTGTTGAGCGGGCTTACAGCATCGACTGCGACATGGAAAGTGATTGTAACCACGGTGCCCCTCTCCATTCCGAAGGGAGGAAGCGCCGACGGCTCCGGGAACGATGGCTGGGCCGGGGGGCCTGGCATTCCAGGGTTTGAACGGGAGCGTCAAGTGATTGTGGACCACATTCTCGGACGAAAAGTGAAGAACGTGGTGTTCCTGGCAGGCGATGTCCACTATGTGCAAGCGAATGAATACGATCCGAACGGTGACGGGATTCCTGATTTCCACGAGTTTGTGGCTGGTCCGTTGTCCGCCGCGCCTGGCCGATTGGCGCCAGCCAATGAGGAATTACGACCGACTAGGCTGATGAATGAAGGTGGGTATATGAATTTTGGCCTGGTGCAAGCCGCGAAGTCCTCATTCGCCGTCACAGTCCTCGACGAGACCGGCGCTACGCGGTTTTCCCATCGTCTATCTGCCAAGTAACCGGGGCATCTGCGAAAGTCCTCTTGAAATCTGGATGGGTGGCCAGTTACGGTACACAATCGTTGCGTGTGTGTGCGAGACTAAGATGCTGTTGCAGCTGATTTCCATATTAGGCGCGCTGATGGTGTTATCTGCCTATGGCCTGATTCAGGGTGGGGTTTGGAATGAACTGAATGCGGGATACCTTGCGTTGAACATCGTCGGGTCGTTGCTGTTGGGAATCGTCGCGATTGCGGATCAGCGGGTTGGATTCATTTTCTTGGAGTTTGCGTGGGCCGGCCTGGGATTGGTCGGTGTCGCCAGAGCTATAAAGGCCCGGCGTACTGCAAGTTAACTGTGCTCGGATGAAAGGACTATACAGATGGCAGGGTTGATGTCAGCGGATGAGATTTTTGAACAGGCTCAAAATGCCGCTGCTGCGGCGACGGGGCTCGATGAAAAGGCCATGCAGATCGATTACCCGGCACTCAAAGAAAAGTTCCGTGCAGCCTTGGGGGATCGCAAAGTCGCGCGTTGCCATATCAACAAGTTTTTGCCGGAGGGCTACGAAGATCAGGGGCGTTTCAATCTCGTGCTGCTCACTGCCGGCAATGTGCTGTTCGACATGGTCATCGGCGACTCGTATTTCCGCTATGACGTAGTGTCGGTCGGCCAGTTGGACAAGGTTCAGTTGATCGATGCGATGTGGGACAACAAGGAAAAGCGCAAGGAAGAGCCGTTCCTGAGCCTCCGTCTGATGCACGGCGAAGAAGCGCATCTTCTGTTGGCGTTGGACGATGAGGAACGGGCAAGTCTGCTGAAGTTTGCGTCGGTGGTTATGGCAGCGCGAAATCCTGAAAAGTAGTTGTTTCGGAAGCGGCGCGCGTCCAAACCCTACGTGCTCAGGGCTCCAGCAAAGGTACCAGCGCAGCGTGGCCTTTTTCGCGTGCACGATCGACCGGTCGTAGGCCTTTGGCATCCTTCGCTGTCTTGTCTGCTCCCTTCATCAACAGCATGACCGCGATCTCCTGGTGTCCTTGTTGTGAGGCGACATGGAGAGCCGTCCATCCGTTCGTCGTCACCGGTGTCACCTCCGCCCCTTTGTCCAATAGCAGTGCCACGATCTCCCGATGCCCCTTGCCCGCTGCGACGAAGAGAGGAGTCGCATTGTTGCCCAACCGTACTTGCTTGATGTCCGCGCCACGATCCAATAGCAGGGCGACCACGTCACGATGCCCTTCTTGGGCCGCGATAAAGAGAGGGGGGTCGCCGCTCTCCGTTCTCACCTGTTTCACATCCGCGCCCTTATCCAACAGCAGTTCCACCACGGCTCGATGGCCCATCTCGACGGCGATGTGAAGCGGGGTCGCTCCGTCCGTCGTCACCTGTTTCACATCTGCGCCTTTGTCCAGTAGCAGGGCCACAGCGTCTTGATGCCCCTTTTCAGCTGCCCTGTATAGCGGAGTGATTCCGTCCTTGTCCGCCGCGTTGACGTCGGCCCCTTTTTCGATGGCTCTGGTGGTCTCGCCCAGATCCCCTTTGTGAGCTGCCGTATTCAGGGCCTCATCCACCGGTAACATAGCCAGGATCATCGGCATCAGTCCGAACACGGCTATAAGAATCATCCAGCGTTGTTTCATCTGTCGGCTAGCTCTTTACGTAAAAGGGCAAGGTGTGGACGGTGGCAGGATATTTGCGACCGTCGACTTCCACGGTCAGCTCAGTGCCTGCCTTGCTGAAATCCCGCAGCGGAAATCCGAAGGCGATCACTTGATTGAGCTGCGGCGAATGGGTAGCACTGCTGACCCATCCGACTTCACGATTGTCCGCAAAGAGTATGGCTCCCTTCGAGGGCACCGTGGCATCCTTCATGACCAGTCCTACCAGATGTCGCCGTACGTTGCCGTAAGTATCCATCCTCGCCACGACTTCTTGCCCAGGATAGCAGCCCTTATTCAAGCTAAAGGCTTTTCCCTCCAGATTCGCTTCCGGTGGGACGATTTCTTCGTTGAGATCCGGCCCGGCCTTTGGCAGCCCTGCTTCGATGCGGAGGGCCTCACGAGCGTGACCACCGACTGCCTTGATGCCGTATGTCGAGCCGGCCTCCATGAGCCGTTCCCAGGCCGTGTGGAGGGTGTCAGTAGGCAGTAATACTTCGAGGTC
>JANOOS010000253.1:0-2539 GCA_031421455.1 Nitrospira sp. | reverse complement strand
CGTCTCTGCCCATCGAACTCCCCATAGAAAATCTGCTCCCACGGGCCGAAGTCCAATCGGCCTTCGGTAATCGCAACGACGACTTCTCGCCCCATCAGCTGGCGCTTGATGTGAGCGTCGCCGTTATCCTCTCCTGTCTCGTTGTGTTGATAGGCCGCGTCCTGAGGAACGAGCCGGTCTAAGAATCGGTCAGAGTCCTTGAGCAAGCCTGGTTCGTCGTCATTAATATAGACGCTGCCCGTGTTATGCATGGCATTGACCAACACAAGCCCCTCCTGGACGCCGCTCTTCTCGACCACCGCCTCAACCTGCCGCGTGATGTTGAGGTAGGCGCGCCGCGTCTTTGTCTCGAACCAGAGTTCTTCACGATACGATTACATGGCCATCGGTTAGTGGGCGCTCATTCTGCCGAACTGGGCAGTCAAGATGCAAGCTGCACCACTACAGGTATAATGGAGCTATGTCCGTTAGAAAGACGACCAAGTCCTTAAGCTCACCGAAATCTTCACGGCTTCGACTTTCAGCCCATGCCAAAATCGTCCTGCGCGGACGCTATCTAGCCAAGAACGCTGCGGGAACGATCGTCGAAACGCCGGCCCAACTATTCTGGCGCGTCGCGACAGACATCGCACAAGCTGAACGACTCTACCCGACCGCCGGTCGGCTGCCCCACGCGGCTCAACGTTGGTACGATTGCCTGGCTCGCCTCGACTTTCTCCCCAATTCTCCCACGCTCATGAACGCCGGGCGACGCCTCCAGCAGCTCTCCGCCTGTTTCGTCCTCCCAGTCGAAGACTCCCTCGGCTCCATTTATGACAACCTGAAACATCAGGCGCTCATCCACCAATCGGGCGGCGGCACAGGATTCTCGTTCAGTCATATACGCCCGCAGAACGACCTGGTGGCATCGTCAAGCGGCGTCGCTTCCGGACCCATTTCCTTCATGCGCCTCTTCAACCTCTCGACGGACGTCATTAAGCAAGGCGGAACCAGGCGCGGCGCGAATATGGGCATCCTCCGAATCGACCACCCGGACATCCTCGACTTCATCGCACTCAAGCAAACACCGACCGAAATGACAAATTTCAATCTATCGGTCGGCATCACCGATTCCTTCATGCGGGCCCTCGCACGCCGTCGCACCTATGCCCTGATCAATCCTCACACCAACAAGCCGATGAGGCGGGTCTCGGCACAGCTCGTATTCGATCGGCTCGTCGAAGCGGCATGGGCCAGCGGCGAGCCAGGCCTGGTCTTTCTCGACACAATCAATCGGGGCAATCCCACCCCGCTCCTTGGACCCATCGAATCGACCAACCCTTGTGCTGAACAGCCCCTCCTAGCCTATGAGTCCTGTACCCTCGGTTCCATCAACGTCGCCAACTTCGTCTCACGAGCGGATGCAGGCCCCGCCGTCGACTTCGCCCGATTGGCCGAAACCATTTCCCTTGCCGTACGCTTCCTCGACAATGCGATCGATCGCTGCCGCTTCCCGCTTCCTCGAATCGACCACATGACGAAACAAACCAGGAAGATTGGTCTGGGCATCATGGGCTTCGCCGACCTGCTGATTTCCCTCAATATCCCCTACAACTCCGAAGCCGCGCTCCACACAGCGAAGACCCTCATGGAGTTCTTGCAATCTCGCGCCCACTTTGCATCGACAGAGCTGGCATCTGAACGAGGAGTCTTTCCTGCCTATCGAGGCAGCCGGCTCCAACCACTTCACCAGCGGCATCGAAACGCGACCGTGACCACCATTGCTCCAACCGGCAGCATCAGCCTCATTGCCGGCTGCTCGCCCGGCATTGAACCGTTATACGGCGTGCAGGAAGTCCGCCGTATCATGGACGGGGTCGTGCTGACTTCCCTTCATCCGGCCTTCATCCGTCGCGCAGGCAGGCTCGGTCTCGATCTCGGCTTACTCCAGCCTGACCTGGCAGCGCATCCCTCCATTCAACATTTGACCCATATCCCCGAAGAGCTGCGTCGGCTGTTTGTCACGGCGCACGATGTCTCGCCCGAGCATCATGTGCGTATGCAAGCGGTGTTTCAGCGATATAGCGATAGCGGCGTCTCGAAAACCATCAATTTGCCTGCCTCGGCGACCAAGGCCGAGGTGGCCGCAGCCTTTCTGCTTGCGTACGAACTCGGATGCAAAGGCCTCACCGTCTTTCGAACAGGCAGCCGGGAGGGGCAAGTCTTTTCCTGCAGCCCCACTCACCCCTGTTGAACCTCTTCTACTCTTACGCGCAATTTATCAACAGAATTGACAGCACAGGGCGATGGTGATAGGTATTTTCACAGACTAGTCTACGTGGCGTCGAATCGCTCAGTAGGGAGGTGCTTGATGGCTGCGCTCGTTGGGAACCTGACTTCGGTCCTGAATCCCTTTGATTGGACTCTTCTTTTCGCTCGCCAACCAGAACCAGACTTGGAATTCACGGACGAGGAACTTGATCAAACAATGGCCACAAAGGCACGGGGTCCGGTGAATCCCCGCAAGAAACCCAGTAAGGGAAGCCCGGTTCTCTGGATA
>JANOOS010000252.1:0-2117 GCA_031421455.1 Nitrospira sp. | reverse complement strand
CAGGCGAGAAAGGCGCGACGTGCAAGACCAAGACAAGGTGAGGATCGCTGGATCGCTGCCTCGTCCCGCCTGTCGCGCTTTTCTCGCCAGTCTCGCCCGTTGCTAGGCGGATTCGTACAGGCGTGGAACGCGGGAGCCTATCCCGCAGAGGACTTCATAGGGGATCGTGCCGATCCAGCCAGCCACTTCATCAGCCCAGATCGATTCCTCTCCCTGCTGCCCGATCAGCGTGACGGTCTCGCCCACTTGCACCGGTGCGAGGTCGGTGACATCCACCATGATCATGTCCATACATACGAGACCGACGATTGGGGCGCGGTGCCCCTGAATCAAGACTGATCCGCGATGGGAGAGCCGCCGGCTATAGCCGTCGGCATAGCCGATCGGCAGTACCGCGATGCGAGTCTGTCGTTGCGCGACGAATGTTCCGTTATAGCTCACAGAGGACCCCTGTGGAATGGTCCGCAGTTGGGCGACTGTGGTGTGAAGTGAGAGGACGGGTCTGAGGTCGGGATCTGGTATTGATGCGGGCAGGGTGTGATACCCATAGAGCATGATGCCCGGGCGCACGAGCGAAAAATGCGCGTTGGGAAACCTGACGATGGCGGCACTGTTTGCCGCATGCACCAACGGGACAGTGAGACCGCGTAGTCGGATTTGTTCCAGCAGGGCATTAAATGAGCTGAGTTGCTGTTCCGTAAAGGTACTGTCTGCTCCATCTGCATCGGCCAGGTGGGTCATCAGGCCCTCAACTTTGAGGGGACTGTGCAAGAGAGGGCTGTCGAGGACTGTGAGCAGCTCTTCAGGAGAAAATCCTAACCGGCCCATCCCGGTTTCGACTTTGAGGTGAATCGAGTAGGGAGCATGATGTGAATGAGCTGCCTTGGCCAAGCTGGGGAGAATGCGCCCATCGCTGACAACCGGGGTCAGCCGGTGAGCAATCAGGTCGGGTACTTGTTCCTCAAAGAGCGCTCCCAGGACGACGATTGATTCTGAGAGCCCGGCTTGGCGGAGTGCGATCCCTTCGTCGAGAGAGGCGACGGCAAACTGTTTGACGCCTTCCTTAGCAAGCGCCTGAGCAATCTCAACCGACCCGTGTCCATACGCATTGGCCTTGACGATCGCCATGACCTCGCAGCCTGGAGACAGGTAGCGCTTGATGCGAGAGAGATTATGGGCAAGTGCCGCGAGATTGATGGTGGCGTAGGTGGGTAACAAGGTCGAAGTTGAGATCACACTTCCATGATTTCTTGTTCTTTTTTCTTTACCACGTCATCGATTTTTTGAATGTACTGGTCGGTCAGTTTCTGGGTATCGGCTTCTGACTTTCGCAGTTCGTCTTCAGTGAGCTTGGCATCCTTTTGCAGTTTCTTCAACTCTTCGTTGGCATCTCGACGAAATCCTCGTATGACGACCTTCGTATCTTCGCCGTGTTTTTTGCAGATCTTGCTGAGCTCTTTGCGCCGTTCTTCGGTGAGCGGAGGAAGGGGAACACGGATGAGTTTTCCATCGTTGGACGGAGTGATGCCGAGGCCCGATCCCGCCAAGGCCTTTTCGATTTCCTTAATCAAAGCAGGCTCCCACGGCTGGATGGTGATAAGGCGGGCCTCCGGAGTTGAAATACTGGCGACCTGTTTCAGCGGGGTCATTGTGCCATAGTAGTCGACCCGAACGCCGTCGAAGAGGGCGACTGACGCGCGCCCTGTCCGCAGGCCTGCCAAATCGCGTTTGAGATGCTCCAGTGCGGACTCCATCTTTTCCGTGACCTTTTGATGTATGGCAGCAGGGTTGGACATGAGAGACTCCCCAGAAAGTTAGCGGCGATCGGGGGTGACAACGGTTCCGATCGCTTCGCCCATGGCGACACGTTTGAAGTTGCCTTGTTCCTTGAGATTGAACACGATGAGCGGAAGATTGTTATCCATGCAGAGGCTGATGGCTGTGGCGTCCATCACTTTCAAATTCTGATTCAAGATCGAGAGAAAGGAGATGGTCTGATATTTCTTGGCGGTGGTATTCTTCACAGTATCGGCATCGTAGATGCCGTCGACCTTAGTCCCTTTCATGATGACCTGGGCTCCGATCTCCATAGCCCTGAGGGCTGCTGCGGTATCGGT
>JANOOS010000251.1:0-3354 GCA_031421455.1 Nitrospira sp. | reverse complement strand
GTCGTCGTGCCAGGACTCGCAGCCGATACAGCGGAGGAATTCAGAGTCGCCACGGAAGGCTATCGATATTCGTTCCCGCGCGATCACGGAGCGCATGAAGAATTTCGCACCGAGTGGTGGTACTACACCGGCCAGCTCACGGCGAAGGACGGCCGGCCATTCGGGTATGAACTCACCTTCTTCCGCCGTGGCATGCCGCGCGAACAGACGAAAACCCTGCCGTCGCAGTGGGCCGTCACACACCTGTACCTGGCCCATTTCGCCATTAGCGATCTCAGCAAGGGCCGGTTTCACTATGCGGACAAAATGAGCCGGGCCGGCTTAGGCAAGGCTGGCGCGGCGCAGGACCGGCTCCATGTCTGGATCGATCGGTGGAGCGCCGAATCGCCATCGGCTGCTCCCGGCACTCAAACCCTCCAGGCAGCGGACGGCGACATGGCTATTCAATTTACGGTCTCACCGGAAAAACCACTGGTCATACATGGCACCAACGGAATCAGCCGCAAAGGCTCGGTCGCGGGACAAGCCTCTCACTACTATTCCTTCACCAGACTGGCCACGACCGGAAAACTCACGATCGGAAATGAATCGTTCGACGTGACCGGCACAAGTTGGATGGACCATGAGTTCGGGTCCGCCGATCTCGACAAGGATCTAGTCGGGTGGGATTGGTTCAGTCTGCAACTCGACGACCAGAGAGAACTCATGCTCTATCGGCTCCGCCGGGCGGACGGATCGGCCCATCCTGCCTCAAGCGGCACGTTGGTCGACCGAGACGGACGGGGGCGCCATCTTCTGCTCGAAGACTTCACACTTGAACCAACCAGCTATTGGACCAGCCCTGCGAGCAAGGCCCGCTACCCGCAGCGTTGGCGCCTGACTATTCCCTCACAACAACTCTCACTGGAAATTGTGCCTCGTATGGCAGAGCAAGAACTCTCCCCCAAACGCAGCACCCAAATCACCTATTGGGAAGGCGCCATCGAGACCACCGGCACGGCACAAGGAAAGCCCATTCACGGACAGGGCTACATGGAACTGACCGGCTACGCCGAACGCATCCCTAATAAGATGTAACAGGCTAACTTGCTCATTTGGTCAACTCCAAAAAAATGCCGAGGACGGGAAAGGGTCGCCTGCTTGGTCGACACTATTACAGCCGCTCATACTCCGCCCGCACCAATTGCGGATCATATGTTCGTTCTAGCCTTCTGACAATGAAGTGACCCCGTGCCATCTCCTGGAAATGGTCTATGAACAGGACGTTGATCACCACACCTCCGGCGGCACCGATCACAGGGACGGCTTGCGCGGCGACCTTCTCGGAAACGTTCACGCCAAAGCGCATGGCCAACTGTGTGATGAACCTGACGATTACCGGCGCGCCCTCCTCCACCAGACCTCTCTGGGCAATGTACCCCGCAGCTTCTGAGACCGACTTCGCCAGAGCTGCACGCATCAGGAAGTAGGCAGATTCACTCGCGTCATCGCTCTTGCTAGGCCCGCCAAGAGCAAAGACCTCAAGGCAGGCCAGTTTGGCATCCGGCATCCGGAGATGCTCCCCCTCACTTCGTGCGATATCTGCTATGGAGCGCAGCATGATGGTGGTGGATAGGGGCAGTTCGAGTGGGAGACCAAGCAATCCAAAGGCGCCTCCCCCAGCGCCGGTCGCCACCACTGCAAGCTTGTGCAGGAACTCCCAAGAGTTCGCCTGCGGTTTGTCGTCAAGCGTCAGCAATGCGGCCTGTAGTGCCGTCTCCAGCGACCTCCTTGTCGCCTCATTGACGACCTGTGCCCATTTCCCCGGAAGCAGCTGGAGCGCCTTCTCAATCGGCATGCCGATCAATCCCGTAATCTTCGCTGCAAGGCCGGGATTCTCAAGAAGCGCCTTCGCATACCGCAGCGCCTCTTGATCCTCGTACGATAGCTTCACGCGACGCTCCTTCTTCCCGAAATATCACTCGCTTACATGCACTTGTCAATTGCCCAAGGCTGGAAGCGCAATCGAAGTCCGGCCTTTCAAGTCGACTTACGAGAACGAACTCTCGGCACATGGATGAATGGCAGTTACAGAACCTATCTTGATCTTAGTGTAAGGTTGCACGCATCATAATAATACTGGTGTGATCATCAACCGATGACATTCAAACAACGGAGGCCAACATGCGTTTCACATTCGTTCCCCTCACTTGCCTAGTGCTAGCTCTTATCGCATCCCCGGTCTTGGCCAAGGAGAAGAAGCACGAAAAGCAGATGGACCCCCAAGCGATGATGGAGGTATGGAAGAAGCTAGCCATGCCCGGTGAGCCGCATAAGTTGTTCGCCAGCTTGGCCGGGAGCTGGATGACCACAACCAAGGAGTGGATGGAACCGGGCAAGCCGCCAACCGAATCGACCGGCACCGCGGAGATGAAGATGCTGCTGGACGGGCGCTTTCTCTATCAAGAGTTCAACGCCCAGATGATGGGACAACCTTTTTCCGGCATTGGGATCGACGGATACGACAACATCACCAAGAAATATGTAACGGCCTGGATCGATACGATGGGCACGGGGATTTTCATGATGGAAGGCACAGCAAGCGCCGACGGCAAAACTATCACGTTGAAGGGGTCGCACCCTGAGCCTGGCGGAGGAAAAATGACTCATCGTGCCATCTGGAAGATCGTCGACAACGATACCCAAACATTCGACATGTACGGGACTCACCACGGCGGCAAGGAAATGAAAGTGCTGGAGATTACCTATAGCAGGAAATAGTAACGGCCCCGCGGATCAGCGGCGGCCGCGGAGTAAACGACGTTTGCGCAGCGGAGGCCCACTGCAGCCGCTGGTTGGACCGCGCTTCGCGGGCTAACCGGCGGATGACCATCCGCAGGGCCGTTGAGACGACGCGAAGCGTCGGCTCAACGTTCGACATGAGCGGCAGCTGGCGGCAGGCGAAGCCTACCGGAAGCTGCCCGCTAGGCAAGAACTGCAAGACTTCTTTGAGCCGAGCTTGCCGTTCTAGATTAGAGAACTCAGGAAATGCGGTTTTTGCCTTTCGCACAATCTCTTCGCTTTCACCGATGTGCTCAGGATGGCACGCGAGGTACCAAACTTGAAAGGCTTGCATAGTTAACGATAGTTGATGGCCCAACTCACCACATTCGAGCGTGGCAAAGAAGATCAGGTAATCGTTCTCCTCTTCTTCGAACGACAGTTCGGCTTCCGGATCGCGGTCCGCATGCTTGAGAAAGTTGCTCGCTCCGTTGAGAACATTGATCGCTGCATCCCTGGGAAGGCCGGAGTCTTGAATCAGCCGGTTCCGCCAAGACTCTCCGGGACGCTTGTGTTCGACCAAATCTGCAAAGA
>JANOOS010000250.1:0-3137 GCA_031421455.1 Nitrospira sp. | reverse complement strand
GGCCAAGAGGGCGCCGATAGCCGCATCGCGAACCGCGCGATCGCCGTCACGAAGTACGGACACCAAGGGTGCCACAGCCCTCGGATCCCGAAGCGTGCCCAGCATAGCAGCGGCCTCTTCACGAATCGCCCAATCCTCGTCCTTGAGAGCCGCAATCTGTTCGGCTACTGAATCTGCCATTCCAATCTCAACCCCAAGAAACGTGAAAGGTGAAACGTATCTCGTTCAAATGTTTCTAGTCTCAAGTTTCTAGTTTTCGGAGGCTGTTTCCTGACAACATGAAACCTGAAACTAGAAACCAGTAACTCCACTCTCGCAGCCCGCTATCCTCTTGAGGCGAAATCTCCCGACGGACCAAATCGGCCCGTGTCGCCAAGAGGCATGTCCACTCTGGCATTGTCGGCCACACTTGAATTCACAGTGATATCTTCCGGCGCAGGCATCCAGCCCAACTTTTCGAGCGTTTCAAGCGCCAATTGCCGCAAAGCATCTTTCGCCGTGAGTCGAACCGACGCATAGGAGAGCACCCGTTCCCCTTCTGCAATGACTTCGGACGCCTTCGGGTCATAGAGAAAGGCGATCAACGGCTCGATCGCCGTATCGCCGATGGTGGCCAGGGCGGCACTGGCCTTCTCACGCAACACGCCGTCCTTCAACAGCATGATCAAGTCTGGAATGACGCGTGGGTCACGGAACTGGCCGAGCGCCGTCGCCGCCGCTTCCTTGATAAAGGCATCTTCGCTGACGATACAGCCAGGGGTCGGGGTTCCGTCCTGTCGAATGCCCTTGCCCTTCAACGCGTCCAGCACCGGAGCCAAGGCGCGAGGATCGCCGATCATGCCGAGCGACGCAATGGCATGCCGCTTCACGACGCCATCCTTCATCGCCTCGATCAAGGCATCGATGGCCCGTGGGTCGCCAATCTGGCCCAGAGCGATCGTGGCATCTTCGCGCACAGCCCGATCCGGATCTTTCAACGCGGCAATCAAGACGTCGACGACTTTTGCGTCCCGCACCCAGGTTCGGCCGATTTGATAGTCGGTCGTCATGCCACCGAGTGCTCGGGCAGCGTGGCACCGGACTACATAGTCCTTATCCTTGAGACATTCGATCAGCGGATCGACGGAAGGCTGGCCGATAGAGATGAGTGCGGTTCCGGCCGTTTCTCGAACCGTTTTCGAAGGATCGCGGAAGAGTTTGCTCAGAACCGGGATCGCTCTCGGATCGCAGATCTTGCCCAGCGCCTCCGCCGCCGCACTCTTCACAGCGCCATCACGGTCTCGACAGATGAGCATGAGCGCCTCGACGGCTCTCCGGTCCTTTATTTCGCCACATGTTTTTGCGGCATATTCGCGGACACGCCACCGCTCATCCTTCAATGCCGCGATCAAACGGTCAACGACTACGGCTCCCATCGAGGCCATAGCCCCCACGACATCGTTTCGCACATCCATGATGGAATCGTTAAATAGGACGATCAGCGCTTCCACCGCTTTAGCCCCCCCGATTCTAGCAACGCCCCGTCCTGCATGGCCTCGGACAGCCCAATATTCGTCTCCACAGGCGCCGACGAGCGCATCCAACGTGGTGGAATCGGCGAGTTCGGCAAGCGCCTTGGACGCCTCCTCACGGGTCGCGTCGTCGACATCCTCGAGTGCTTCTAACAAATCGCCGAGTGTCTGGGCCATTGGTACCGCTCCTCTACTGATATTAGGCGCCTGTCCGCCGTTGACCGTTCTACTGCGGCGAACGATCCGCGGTCATCTGCGTCGTTCTCGGCCCGAAAAAATCCTCAATGTATTCCGGCGAATACACCTCCGGTTTTCCCTGGCCTTGCGCCGCTCATCTGGCCGCATCTCCTTCGCCTCGTCACGAAGGTAATGTCGGACAGGCGCCTAGTAATCGCGCTGGCCGCTATACGGAGAGGTCCGGCTGCAGCGGACGGTTAAGGTCTGGGTCCCTCGCCCCTCCACACATTGGTCGAGCGACTGGGCAAACTCCAACTTCCCCTCCAAGTTCACCGCGAACGGAAAATCGAACGTGAAACTTCCAAACTTATATTTCCCCGGCTTTAGTTTAAGCGCAGGGGACTCAGTCGTCTTGTAGGCATCCAAGGACTCGGGGTCCGAGGCATAAATCGACGGGGTGACGCCGGGCACTTGCCACCAGGACTGAGGCGTAATGGTGGTCGCGTCGATGGTGATCGCATGCTCCTGCTTGTAGGCAGCCGGCTGACCGGCTGTGGCCGGCTGGTGGATCGTTGCGGAGCCCAGCAACCCTCCGACCAGACACCAGCCCATATACCGTTTCACATTTACCATCGCTGACCTACTCCGAAGATCCCCGCGGGGCCGCGGTAAAGGCAGCCTGAAAAATTTCTTCCACAGCATGACTCTCCCATTCGGTATGGGTTTGTAGTCCCAACGTCCGCATCACCGTCGCGCCGGTATCTAAAATGGAGACTGGCTGGTGGATCGCGTGGCCAGGCTTAATCCCCACCCCCGAGGCAATCCATGGAACCATTGGAACAGACGCGTCGGTCTGTTCCTGGTTCGCATCCCTGCCTTCGGCGCTGAGCGATGTCACGAACAGGGTCGTTCGCTTGGTCAACCCATGCTCTTGGTAGATACCCAATACAGAGTGCATGGCCCCATCCACCGTGCGAAGGGCTTCGCGATACTCCTTTGAGGCCCAGCCCCGGGATGCGCCCACACGACCAGCCTCAGGAAGATGGACAACCAGGAAGTGCGGCAGCGAAAAGATGGCATGCCCGTAGCCATGGCCGCTGGTCGCTTTCTTGAAGTATTGGCGGATATAGGACACGATCCGTTCTGTGCTGCACTCGGGCTTCAAGGGCCCACACATCTGGTAGTCCGTGTAGGGTTCAGGTCGCGCCAACTGATAGAGCGACTCATCCATGAGAAAAATCGCGCTGTCGCGCCCCCCGCTGAGATCGAGATAGTCGAACAGGCTCGGAGCGCGTGGATAGCCCCGGTTGAACTCAAAGGTGTTCCAGGTAATGCCGTGTTTCTCGACCGGCATTCCTGTAATCAATGACGCCATCGTCGGCAGCCTCAGTGCAGGCTTCACAGCGGTGGCAGACCAGGTGACCGCCCCTTCCTTGATCAGCCGGTTGA
>JANOOS010000249.1:0-4033 GCA_031421455.1 Nitrospira sp. | reverse complement strand
TAGGCGAGAACTATCGCCATTATGCGGATATGCCCTTCGACCCTTCCCTGAACTAACAGGATGCTGAAACAGGCCGCCAGCCTGTCTTGTTCATTTGGTCTGTTCGGTCTGTCTCGTTTGTTTGGTTGAACCAGACAGACCAGATGAACCAGACAGACCGCACACGAAGTGGACGGACTTTTGAGCATCCTGCAGGAAGCTCCGTTATCTGGGAAGTACTTGCAGTTGGGATTCAGTGAGTGCTCCAGGTTCTCAATAACTGTCTTATTGCAAGCCCCACTCCTCCTCCCGTTCCATTGCAGCCTTCTCGTGCGGGTGATACGCTGCCTCCTCGTGTGGGTTAGCTTTCCCGGAGTTGCCCGATATGCTCAAACGGCTTGGCTGTTGGATGGTGCTGGCGCTCCTCGCCGGTGCCTGCTCCGGGTGCGGTGTGCTGTACACCGTGGTGAAGTCGGAGTCCAAGCTGGACCGGCTGGCTGTGCCGATGACGAAGGCCGAGGTGATCGACCACGTTGGCCGGCCTGATCGTGTGCTGCGTGACGATGGCCGCCTGCTGGTCTGGGAATATTCCCTCACCGCTCGTAAACAGTGGCTCTATGAGTTGGCCCTCTGCCCTCTATCGGTCTGGGTCGGCGGGTGCATTTTCTATCCCTTCACCAACATCGTCGCGGACCACCAACGTGAATATCCCCATCACATCGTGCTGGTGAACGACGAACTCTGTGCCTGGGGCACCCCTGCTGCCATTTTGCAGCGCCGCCGCGCTTGCGCTTCGTCCGGTACTGCAGCCCTAGGGTCCGGAGGGATGAGCGGGCATCCTGAACCGGTCGCGACGGGCGTTGGCCCGATCAATCGAGATACGATTGATCGCTACCGGACGATGGCGGTCATGGAGTTTGAGGATGCGCCTAATGCAGAGGGATCTGGGTCGCGTGTGGCAGGGATGGTGACGACTTTGCTCTTGGACTTGGACGTCAATATGGTCGAGCGAGCCGAGCTTGACGAAGTGTTCAAAGAGCAGGTCGTCCAACTGAAACATGTCGACGATGCCGACGTGCTGAAGGTAGGCAAGCTCGTCGGTGCGCAGGCCATTGTGATTGGCGAAGTGCACCAGTGGGAGCGAGCAGGGGGAGAGCAGGTCAGCCGGGTGTCGCTGGCGTTACGGATGATCGATGTGGAGAGTGGCCTAGTCTTGTTTCACGGGGAGGGGCACGGTTCTACCGCGACTGCCGATAATCCCGAAGGTTTGGCCCGCGTCATTGCGAATCGCATTCTTGCCCGATTCGGGTCACAAACCGGGTTACTCGGGTCAGGACGGATCGGAGTCAATTGGGAATTGCAAGAATCAGCCGGTGCTCGACATTACCTCGTGCGTGAGCTCCGCAGCGGCTTGCCTGCCGAAAAGGCGGGCCTCAAGGTAGGCGATAGAGTCGTCGCCTGCAACGGCGCGGCATTATCAAGTGTGTCTACAGAGCGGGAGGCCAAACGGCTCTGTCGGGTTGAGGCAGGGCAGACCATTCAGTTAGATGTGCGTCGAGCCGGACAACCAATAGAGATATCTCTGACGGCTGAGAAGCGGCCGGGGCTATAAGTGCTGGTGTGCCCTCTGTTCTTCAGCTAGCAGTGGGGCGAGAAATTGTCCGGTATGAGAGGCCGTCACCTTCGCGACCTGTTCCGGTCGTCCTTCTGCCACAATCTGCCCGCCTGCCGCGCCGGCTTCCGGGCCTAGGTCGATAATCCAATCGGCGCACTTGATCACATCCAGGTTGTGCTCTACCACCACCACGGTATTGCCGCTGTTCACTAGCTTCTGCAGCATCGCCAGGAGTTTCTTGATGTCTTCGACGTGCAGCCCAGTGGTCGGCTCGTCCATGATATAGAGGACACTAGGGGACTGGCTCCGGCTCTGCCGGTGCCTGTCCCCGTCTTGAAGAAAGGGGACAGACCCCCTTCCGTCGGGGTCTGTCCCCTTGGACAGTCCCCTGCCTGCGATCAATTCTGCCGCTATTTTCAGTCGCTGAGCCTCGCCACCTGAGAGGGTGGTCGCGGATTGTCCGAGGCGGAGATAGCCGAGTCCGATGGACGAGAGGAGGTGGATTTTTTCGGCAAGCTTGGGTGAGCCGCTGAAAAATCCCAACGCGTCTTCAGCCGTCATTTGCAGCACATCATGAATCGTTTTCCCGCGATAGCGAATGGAGAGGATGTCCGGTTTGAATCGCTTTCCGTCGCAGGCTTCGCAGGTGGCATAGATGTCTTCGAAGAAATACATTTCCAGTTTTTCGACGCCGCTCCCTTCACATCGGTCGCACCGGCCCCCTGTGGTATTGAAGGAGAAATGGCCTGGCGTGAGCCCGCGCCGGAGCGCATCGCGCTCTGAAGTAAGAGAGAGCGAACTTCGTCAAACGCTTTCAAATAGGTAATCGGATTCGAGCGTGGCGTTCGGCCGATCGGTTCTTGATCGATGAGCTTGATGCCGGTCAAATGTTCGATCCCCTTGATCGCCCGAAACTTGCCCATCGGCAGCGACTCGACACGAAAGGCGCGAGCCACGGCGCGATAGAGTGTGTCCTCAACTAATGTGCTCTTGCCGGACCCCGACACGCCAGTGACGCAGACCAACATGCCGAGCGGAATACGAACAAACAGATTTTTGAGGTTGTGTTCACAGGCGTCTGCGATCACAAGAACCTTTCCGTTCCCTCTTCGCCGAGATCGTGGGATTGCAATTTCATCGTCGCCACGCAGGTAGCGCGCCGTGATCGAGCGCCGATCTGCGATGAATTCCTGTTGCGGCGCCGCGCAGATCACTTCGCCGCCCTTCTCTCCTGACAGGGGGCCCAGCTCGACAAGATAATCGGCTGCCTGCATCATTTGGCGATCGTGTTCGACGACGACCACAGTGTTGCCCTGGATTGCCAGCTCTCGCATGATGCCGGCGAGCGTGGCCGTGTCGCGTGGGTGGAGGCCGATGGTCGGTTCGTCGAGGACGTAGAGCGTGCCGACCAGGCGGGCGCCGAGTTGATTGGCCAAAGCTGCCCGTTGGGCCTCTCCTCCCGAGAGCGTGCGGGTCTGGCGGGAGAGTGTCAGATAGCTGAGGCCTACGCGGAGGAGAAAGCCGAGTTTGGCCGTCAGTTGCCGGAGCAGGTCGCGGGCGATCTGTTCTTCATAGGGAGAGAGGGTGAGGGCTGCGACCCAGGCGGCAGTAGCTTCGATCGTCAGTTCAGACAGCTCATGAATATCCATGCCAGCGATCTTCACGTAGCACGCGTCCGGTCGGAGTCGAGTCCCCTTACAGCTGGGGCAGGGGACCGGAGTCCGGTAGCGGCTGAGCATCACGCGCACATGCAATTTGTAGCGCTTTCCTTCCAAGTATTCGAAGAATTGTTGTACGCCCTCCAGTTTGCCTTCTCCCTGCCAGAGCATCTGCTGGATATCCTGTGGCAGATCCTTGTAGGGGGCGGTGAGGTCGGCCCCACGCCGTTTCATGGAGAGCAACATTTGCTTCTGCCACCAATCGCCGCTGGGTTTACTCCAGGGTTCGATGGCGCCTTGGGCCAGCGACTTGCTGTGGTCGGGAATGACGAGATCGGGATCGTACCGGAGAATATTGCCGAATCCTTTGCACTCGGGACAGGCGCCGAGCGGATGGTTGAAGGAAAAGAGGACAGGCCGAACCGGTTCGAACGTTCTGCCACATTGTTGGCAGCGAAAGTCCGTGCTGTAGGTGCGGGGGCCTTGGTCGATGACCTCGACACGGCAGAGGCCCTCGCCCTCACGAAATGCGGTTTCGACCGCTTCAACGAGGCGGGCTCGGTTGTCTTCCCGGATCACCAGCCGATCGAGGACTACATACAGATGGTCCGGCCTAACTTTCGGGAGGGTGTGGACCTCGTGGAGGTCGAGAACCTCCTTGTCGCATTGCACTCTGCTGAACCCGCGCAGCAACAGCGATTGGAGAAAGGCCTGGTCCTGTTTTGGCCCCGGGGTTTTGACAGGAAAGAGGATCATCGCTCGCGCGTCGGGACAATGGTGC
>JANOOS010000248.1:0-4124 GCA_031421455.1 Nitrospira sp. | reverse complement strand
ACGATCTATCTCGGCACCGAGCTGATGTCCCTCTCGCTCTATATTATGACCGGGCTCAACCGGGCGAAGCCTCGCTCGCTGGAGGCCGCAGCCAAATACTTCGTCCTGGGCGCCTTCTCCTCGGGGATTCTGCTGTACGGTATTTCGTTGCTCTACGGCATGGCCGGCAGCACCAAGCTGGCATCGATTGCGGGTGCCATCGGCACTCGCGGGGCGGAAGATCCCCTCGTGCTGATCGCCACGATTCTGATCGCAGTCGGTTTCAGCTTCAAGCTCGCTGCGGTGCCGTTCCATATGTGGACGCCCGACGTCTATCAGGGCGCCCCGACGTCCGTCACGGCCTTCATGGCGGTGGCCTCAAAGGCTGCCAGCTTTGCCGCATTCATGCGCGTCTTCGTCGAAGGGCTTGGTGGGCTTAAGGCAGATTGGTCGGTCCTGTTCCTGGTCATTGCCGTTGTCACCCTGGTGCTGGGCAATGTCGTCGCCATCGTACAGACCAACATCAAACGGATGCTGGCCTACTCCAGCATCGCCCACGCCGGCTATGCGCTGATCGGCTTTGTGGCGGCCGGCCGTGGGGTCGGGGCATCCGGGGGAACGCCCGGTCTCGCGAGTATCATGATTTACCTCACCCTCTATTCATTCATGACGCTCGGCGCCTTCGCGCTCATCGGCATGCTGAGGAAAGGCGGAGTCGAGGGGGAAGAAATTGAAGATTTCACAGGGCTCGCCAAGCGCCAACCGCTTGCGGCTTTTCTCATGCTGGTTTTTATGGCCTCGCTTGCCGGCATTCCGCCGACCGCAGGCTTCATTGGAAAATTCTATGTCTTCATGGCGGCAGTCGAAGCGGGGTTGGCCTGGCTCGCCGCCATCGCCCTGATCTTTGCCGCCGTATCGGCCTACTACTACATGCGAGTGGTGATGGTGATGTATATGCGCGATCCGAATCCCTCTTCCGTCGAGCAGCCACGCCTTGTGGCCTCGCCGGCCCTCTCCTTTGTGTTGGCCTGCGCCGTCGCAGGCGTGATTTTATTCGGCCTCTATCCCAACCCTCTCGTCAGTTTCGCGCTCCAATCTGTCCTGACTTTCAAATAAAGAGGCAATGGGTTGTTTCTAGTTCCTAGTTTCAGGTTTCAAGTTAGATCTCGGAATTTCAGCAATCCGAAACGAACAACTTGAAACTAGAAACATGAAACTTGAAACGCTTGAACGAGGAACGCGCTTTTAGGCGATTTCACGACGAACCGTCATTTATGATGCGGGCTAACAGGTGCATGGGGGGGAGACTCGTGCTACGTTGTGACAGGCCTATTACCCGTCGTGCCTATGCAGCCATTTCGTTTTCTCTGGGATCTTGCAAAATCGTTTCTGCGCCATGGGTGCGCCAGTTTGGCGGCCTCTCTCGCATTTTTCTCCCTGCTCTCTCTCTTCCCGCTCGTCTTCTTGTTGCTCTACGGGCTGAGTTTTGTGGTGAATCAGGAGGTGATGGGAGAGCAGGTCCTCCTCAGTTTTCTCAAGGGCTTCCTCCCTTCGCTGGGCGAACATATCGCGAAGGAGTTGCATCGGGTTAGCGCCTTGGAAACTGTCAGGTGGGCTGTGTTTTTGACGTTCGTCTGGTTCGGAACCCTGGTGTTCTATGAGCTCGACTATGCGTTGAACGTCGTCTTCGAAAGCACCTGGCGCCGCCACCCTCTCATCTCAACCGGCATTGCCGTCGCGTCCCTCGCTGCGACGGAATTCGTGCTGCTGCTTTCCTACAGTGCGACCCAAATCGTCAACTTCTTAACGGGATATGCGCCACGACTCTGGGGGCTCGATCTCCTGGCCCTCGCAGCCCACGATCTGTTTCTCACCTATACGCTTCCCTTCGCGCTGGCCTTTCTTGCGGTCACGGGGCTCTATCGGTTGGTTCCACGGCGTCGTCCGCAATGGCGCGAGGCAATGATCGGGGCGCTGACGTTCAGCCTGCTCTGGATCGCGACCAAACTGCTATTCGTGACCTATATCACCTATGCGACGGTGTATGCCCAACTCTATGGATCGCTCTTGGAAGTCATTCTGCTGCTCTTATGGGTCTACTACTCCGCAGCCCTCTTGCTGATCGGCGCCGAGGTCTCCCACCACCTTCAACAACGGGCGCAGGTGTGGTCGGAAGTAACCACGAAAGCCACTCCGTCAGACCAAGCTGTTCAAAACGATCCACCGGTATAAGAAGACGAGTCTATCTCGTCTGTTCAGTCTGTCTGGTCTATTCTGTCTGTCCGGTCTGTCTCGTGTGTTTGGTTAAACCAGATAGACCGGACAGACCAGATCAACCAGACAGACCAATTCAGGCTGTCGGCTTCTGGACTTTTGCTGGCGGGGATATCCCTTCGTGGCTAGAATGGCTACCGGTACTATGCTGGCACAATAAGAGAACTCCCTCATGCTTGAAGATTTCGGCAAAGACTTACTTATGCTCGGCGGCACTGTGGCAGGCTTTGTCGCAGCAATGTTGAGCATTATGGATAGGTTGCTGGACATCAAGAATCGGTTCACGTCGAAGAAGGGGCGCAAATCGCCTGCGCCAACCGAGCGCCCGGTCTCCGACTCGTCTTCCGAATCCAGCTTTTATTCGTCAAAACCCCTCCGTGGGGCTTCCTATCTTCTCTTGTACGAAACGAGTGTCATTGTCGCAGCCGGGCTGCTTCTCAACTACGTTGGGTTGACGTTGAGCCGCCATCTGGAGAGCATCCTTTACCTCGACATGACAGGAACGGCGCTGGTTGCGTTCCTGTTGGGTCCTTGGTGGGGAGCGATCGTGGCCCTTATATCCAGTTCCATCGTGAACTGGTTGTTGTTTCCTGAAAACGGCGGAGAAGTGGTGCTTTTCCCCTGGTCACTGGTCAACATTGCCGGCGCGTTGTATTGGGGCTGGATGGCCAGACAAATAGGATTTCAAAAATATCTCAGGACCGGTCGCAATTCTGCTCTGTCACACGGCTGGTTCCTCTATGTCTTTGGCGTCGGCGGCGCCATCGTCATGAGCCTGCCCGGTATCTTCATCCAATCGGCGCTGCATGAGCAAATGACCTTTGCCTTGAACCCCGACGTGGCAGAATCGGTGAGCCAGCGCGTGCTCAAATGGGAGCAGATGGCGCATCTTTACCTCGAATCCTTGCTCGGAATTACTTGGGGGGACAGTCTGAGTTGGTGGATTGTGAATTGGTTCCAGAACTGGATTCGTTATGTTCCGGACAAAACCATGAGCGCGGCCATCGCGCTCGTGGTCCTCAAATACGGCTACCCACTGTTCGAGCGTGAACTGATTCATGGCGGACCGGAGGGAGATCGTCCGAAGGACGAGCGTATTTTGCCGTTGGTGTTAGGGTTGCTCTACGCTCCCGTGTGCGCCGCCTTGATCAGCGGTGACCTCTACGGAGGTCCGGCCTACTGGCCCTTATGGGCATCGCCGTGGCTGTTCATTCTTGGCGGGTATTGCTATCTCCGTTATTGGGGGATAAGCGAGGAAGCCGTGAAGGCAGCCAGATTGCAACGAGCCGATCGCTATGCCCGCGCACTGAAACTAATCGGGAAGGAAGCGTCCCATGAATTCTGTAAACGGTTGACCTTCGTGACTCTGATCGCCAGCCTGCTCTTCGCGCTCTGTCTCCCCATCCTCTTGTCGGACTTTTACCGCGCGACCTTCAAGTTCTTCTGCGTCGTATACGGATTCCTGCTGGTGGTCCACCTCGTGCGTATTTCTATTGCGCAGAACATTTCCATCTCCCGCACAAATGACTAAGCGTAAGGCGTGAGGGGTTAGGCGTAAGGGGTGCAGAGAGAACGGCCCCTTACCTCTGACCTCACGCACCTGACTCCTTACCCCTAACGATTTACGCTTCACGCCCTGTTCGACTGTAAGAAATGAGCGATGGCTGATCGGGTGATGAGCCCCACGATCTGTTCGTTCTCCATTACCACGAGAAAATCTAACCCGCTCTGGGCCATGTGCTCCATCGCCTGTATGACAGGCCAGTCCGGAGGGATACAGAAGGCCGGCGACGCCGGGAGCATGATCTCGCGAACTCGACGGCAGGGCCAGAGCGTTGTGGGAATCGCATGTACATCTCGCACAGTGACCA